>NZ_JBEZED010000009.1:0-264967 GCF_040648675.1 Micromonospora sp. NPDC049101
GCGCAGCAGGGTGGCGTCGAACTGTGTTGCCCAGTCGACGAGGACGCCGACGGCCTTGTCGGCGGCCTCCGGGCCGGCGCTGGCCTGGACGGTCTCGACGGTGCCGGCGATGACCCGCACCTGCTCCACGTCGACCGACCCGCCGGCCAACGCGTCCCGCACGCCGGGCGGGGCGGTGTCGAGCGTCGCGGCCAGCTCGACCAGGCGGCGGGCCGCGCCGACCCCGAGGCGTAACCGGTCGCGGAGCCACACCGCCGTCGAGGACGCGCCCTGCGCCGTCGCGGTGCCGCGACCGTCCAGCTCGCGCACGAGGGTCAGCTTGACTGCGGCCAGTCGCTGCTCAAGGCGGTGCGTGGCATCCAGCGCCGCCACGAGATCGTGCTCGCTGGCGGCCCAGGCCGCTGTGTCGAAGCAGGCCGCCACGGCAGCCTCGGCCTGCTCCAACGTTTCAATCACGCCAATAGATTAGAACAGGCGTACGACATTCTTCTGTCGTCTGCTCGCCCTGGCGGTAGCGGTGACAGGCCCGGATCAGCGCGCGGGACCGCGGTCAGGGCTCGCCGCCGGAGTCGCTGGCGATGCCACTGTTGTAGGCCTGGTTGTCGTCGCCGCCGTACCCCTCGCCGCGCATGGTGCCCCGGCGGTGGCGGCGCTGACGGTGCCCGCTCGCCTGGATCGCCTGGCGGGCTCGGCGCATCGTCTCGCCGGCTCCGGCCGGTGCGCGACGCCTGCGCCGCCCGACGACCAGCAGCGCGGCCACCAGGAACACGGCGAGCAGCAGGGCGCCCACCCCGACCAGGATCCACACTCGTCCATCCATGTTCGCGATGGTAGGGATGCGGATCCGGCCGAGCTGGTGGCCGCCCGAGGGGGGCGGCCACCAGCCGGGCGTGCTCAGGAGAGCGAGCAGGGGCTGCCGTTGACGGTGACCAGGCCCGGGTTCGGGTTGGCGCCGCCGGAGGTGGTCGCGTTGAAGCCGAACGTCACAGTGCCGCCAGGATTGATCTTGGCGTTGTGTGACTCGTTCTTCGCGGTCACCGTCGCACCGGACTGGGTGACCTTCGCCAACCATGCCTCGCGCACCCGCTGGTCGCCGGTGAACGCGAAGCGCACGCTCCAGCCGTTGACGGCCGTGGCACCGGTGTTGCGGATGGTCAGCTGGGAGGTGAATCCGGTGCCGCCCTGCCAGGTGCCGTAGTTGCTGTAGGTCACCGAGCAGGTGGTGGCCGGCACCGCGCCGGCGTCACCCTGGTCGGCCAGGAACGAGGCGATCCAGGTCAGCGCCGAGTTCCAGTTGATCGCCACCTCGTTCGTCGAGTACGAGTTGATGTCGTCGACGTAGCAGAACTGCGGTGCGCAGCCGGCGAGCAGTTTGGCCACGAACGGGTCCTGGAGGGCGGCGTTCGCGCCACCGGCGAGGGAGCCGGCGGGCGGGCGGGGCAGGTTCGGGTCGAGCTGGTGGCCGAAGATCCGGCTGTGCTGGTTCTCTGCCGCGTGCTCGCCCCACCCGGTGACATAGGAGATGTTGAGGGCGTTGCGGCCGAGCACGTAGTCCATCGCCTGCGTCGCGCCGTCGCGGTAGACGGGGTTGCTGGTCAGGTCGAAGGCGGTGCCCAGCACGATCGCGTTGTTGATGATGCTGCTGTTGCCGCCCCAGAAGTAGCTGTTGGCGTCGCCGGGCATCGGCAGCCCGTACGCCTGCCGGCGGAGCTCGGCGAGGTACGCGTCGGCGGCGGTGGTGACCGAGGCGCGGATCCGGGTGAGGTCGGCGGTGGGCAGCCCGCTCGGCACGGTGGCCAGGTCGAGGCGGCCCAGCGCCGCCGTGCTCTGCCAGCCGAAGCCGCGCGGGTCGAACACGTCACCGGTGTGGTGCGGCGACGCGGTCAGGTCGGTCAGGTAGGTCTGCGCACCGGTGCTCAGGTACAGCTCGGCCGCCGCCCAGTAGAACTCGTCGGTGACATTGCTGTCGTCGTACGCGCCGCCACCGGTGCCGTCGGTCGGGCTGGCGTACACCGCGGGGTGGGCCTTGGCGGCGGCGTAGGCCGTCTTCGCGGCGGTGCCGCAACGGGTCGCGAACGCCGCGTCGTAGGGGGCGAAGAGCCGCGCGCACTGGGCGGCGGTGGCGGCCAGGTTGAGGGTGGCCGCGGTCGACGGCGGGTGCAGCTCACGCGGCTGCGGGTCGTCCTGCGGGGCGAGCGGCAGCCCGGTCCAGTTCTGGTCGTGGATCTTGTGGTGGACCATGCCGGCGAGCGGCTTGCCGGCCGGCACCTGCATGCGCAGCAGGAACTCCAGCTCCCAGCGGGCCTCGTCGAGGATGTCCGGCACGCCGTTGTTGCGCTCGGGCACCCGCAGCGTGCTGTCGGCGAGTGCGGCGCCGCCGTCGGCGGTGGCCGCGGTCTTGGTGCGCTCGAAGGTGTTCAGCAGTTGGTAGGTGGCGATGCCGCCGTTGACGACGTACTTGCCGTGGTCACCGGCGTCGTACCAACCGCCGCGCACGTCCAGCGAGTAGTCGCAGACGCCCGGCTGGCAGGGCACGTTGGTGTCGCCCTTGTTGGGCGCCACGTCGAGGTGCCCGGCGGGGCGGGCGTACTCGTCGCCGATCAGGTCCCCGTCGATGGCGATGCCGCTGCGCTGGGCGTAGAAGAACTGCAGCGAGTCGGAGCGCAGTTGGTCGTAGAGGGTGCCGGAGATGTCGAACGGGCGGCTGGTCTCGCCGTCGACGGTGAGCGTCAGCCCGCTGCCGGGGGTGCGGTAGCTGGAGAAGTCGACGGTCTGCACGTTCTGCCCGGAGGCGGCGTCGACGCCACGCGCGGTGGTGGTGCCACTGGCCACGACGGCACCGGCACCCGTGCGCAGCTGCCAGGGCAGCGGATCGGTGGACTCGGTCACGACCGTGGCGTTCTTCGGGCCGCCGGGCAGGTAACCGACCTGGTTGACGCGGACCCGCGGCCCGGTGTCCGGCACGTACGGCTCGGGCGGTTCGCCGCCGCGCAGCGAGACGTCGTCGAGGCAGATGGTCTGCGTCTGGGCGGAGCCGCCGACCTGGAAGATCAGCTGGGCGCCGGGGTTGGTCTCCGGGACGGTGAAGGTCTGCTCGACGCGCTGGAGAGTGCCGGTCGCGGTGGCGTCCACCGCCGCGTACGTGGTGTACGGGGCGCTGCCGAGTTGCAGCACGGCCTTGAGGGAGGCGCCGGGGGAGGCGGAGACGTCGAAGCCGAGGGTGTATTCGGCGCCCGCGATCAGCGGCACCCCGTCCTGGCCGATGCCGGCGTCCCAGGGGTTGGCCAACCCACCCGCCACTGTGGTGCAGAGCTGGCCGTCGGTGACCGCGAGCGCGCCGGTGCCGAAGGAGAACCAGGGGCTCACGCCCTCGCTGAAGTCGCCGTTGTCGATCTGCTCGGGGGCGTCCGGTGGTGGCTCGGCGTGGGCCGCGCCGGCGCCCGCGCCAGTGAGGGCCAGGGTGGTCGCCGCGGCCAACAGGAGGCGGCGTCGGGATCTCGTCACGGGGAGTCCTTCCGGACGGGTGGGGGACGGTGGTGGTGGCGGATTCCTGGGAGCGCTCCCAGGTATCGGCTCGATGTTTCCAGCGGCGGCACGCCGTGTCAATTGATCTGACTGGATGGTTTCTGGCGTGTGACGAGGGCGGGTGCGGCGGCCGCCGCATCCCGGGACACCGGCGTGCGGACGTGAGATTCACCGCGCCACGCGCCGTCGTCCTGATCTCCTAGAGACAACTGCGCCCTTCGCCTGGCAGGCTGCCTCCCATGACCCTGAAGCTGCGTTCCGTCGGAACGAGCGACCGTGGGCTGATCCGCAGCGGAAACCAGGACGCCCTGCACGCCGGCGACTGGCTCGTCGCCGTCGCCGACGGCATGGGCGGGATGGCCGCCGGCGACCTGGCCAGCGCCCTCACCATCGACGCGGTGGCCCCGCTGGACGTGGAGACCCCCGAGGACGCCCTGGTGGCCGCGCTCGAAGGTGGCATCGCGCTGGCCACCTCCCGGATCCGGCAGGCGGTCGCCGAGGATCCCGAGCGTCAGGGCATGGGCACCACACTGACCGCCCTGCTCTTCGCCCGTACCGGCAGTTGCCTGGCCCTCGCGCACGTCGGCGACTCCCGGGCCTACCTGTTCCGCGAGGGCGTGCTCAAGCAGGTCACCCGGGACGACACGTTCGTCCAGATGTTGGTGGACCAGGGTGTGATCACCGCGGACCAGGCCAGCAGCCATCCGCGCCGGGCCGTCGTCACCCAGGCCCTACAGGGTGACGAGGTCACCCCGTCCTACTCGACGATGGTGCCCCGCGTCGGCGACCGGTGGCTGCTGTGCAGCGACGGGCTCTCCAACGTCGTCCGCCCGGACACCCTCGCCGAGGTGCTCCGGGACTATCCCGATCGGACGGCCTGCACGGCCAAGCTGATCGATCTGGCACTGCACGCCGGCGCACCCGACAACGTGAGTGTCGTGGTGGCCGACGTCCTGCAGGAGTAGGGCCGCCGCTCACCGTCGGCGTGGCGTGACGCGCCGGGTGGGCGTCGCCGTCGCGGGGTCCTCCGGCCACGGGTGCCGGGGATAGCGCCCGCGCAACTCGGCGCGCACCTGCGGGTAGCCGGTACGCCAGAACGACTCCAGGTCGGCGGTGACCGCCACCGGCCGGCCCGCGGGGGAGAGCAGGTGCAGCAGCACCGGCGTCCGCCCGGCACCGACGCGGGGAGCCGTCGACCAGCCGAACGTCTCCTGGAGCTTCACCGCGAGCACCGGTGCGGCCGGGTCGGTGTAGTCCACCCGGACCCGGGAACCGCTCGGCACCTCGATCCGCTCCGGGGCGAACTCGTCCAGGCGGGCGGCCTGCGCCCAGGGCAGCAGCCGGCGCAGCGCCGAGGTCACGTCCACCCGGGCCAGGTCGGCCCGCCGCCGGGCCCCGGTCAACTCCGGGCCCAGCCAGGTCGGCGCGGCGTCGAGCAACGCCTCGTCGCCGACCTCCGGCCACGGTGCGCCCAGATGGTGCCGGAGGAACCCGAGACGCTCACGCAGTGCCCGCGCCGCCGGCGTCCAGGTCAGCAGCCCCAACCCCTCCTGGCGCAGGCCGGTCAGCACCGCCGCCGCCACCTCCGCCCGCTCCGGCCGGTCCAGTCGCCGCTGGAGCAGCTCGATCGCGCCCAGTCGGGTCACCTCCCGGGCCACCACGTCGCCGTCGGACCAGCCGACCTCGCGGCTCGTGCGCAGCAGCGGCCCGGCCGCCTCCCGGGCCGTCGCCTCGTCCACCGGCGAGGCCCGGCGGATCCGGGCCGACGGCGCGCCGGGGGTGCGGTCCGCGACGGCCACCGCCAGCCAGTCGGACCCGGCCAGCCCCGACCCGGCCGCCAGCTCCGCGGCGGTCCCGCCGGTCATCAGGTACGCCGAGCCGCCCGGCCGCCGCACCCGGGCCAACCGCTCCGGGTACGCCAGACCGACGAGCAACCCGGCGGCGAGATCGTCACTCAGGCCACCCGTGCGGTCAGCCCGGTGCCCTTCGGCGCGGTCGGCCGTGGTCCGGTCGCGCTCGGTCCGGTCGCGCTCGCTCCGGCGGCGTGTGGGGCTCGCTTCGGCGCTGGCCGGGGCGGGGCCGTCGGAGCCGGAGGGCAACGCGGCGCGCAGCCGGCGTACCTCGGTGCGCCACCGGGCGGTCGCGCCCGCGTCGACTCCGGTGCGTAGCCGACGCCAGCCGGCGACCAGGTCGTCACCGGGGCCGGCAGCGCTCTCCTCGGCGAGCAGGGCGACCACCTCGGCCGCCCGGTCGGCGCCGACCCGACCGGCGCCGTCGAGCAGCGCCCGGGCCAGCCGTGGGTGCGCGCCGGCGGCGGCGATCGCCCGCCCGCGCGCGGTGATCCGACCGTCGACGTCGACCGCGCCCAGGGTGCGCAGGGTGTCCTGGGCCACCGTGAGCGCGGCGGCCGGTGGCGGGTCGGGCAGCGCGAGCCCGACGCCGTCCGGCGAGCCCCAGGCGGCCAGCTCCAGTGCGAAGCCGGTCAGGTCGGCGGTGGCGATCTCCGGCTCGGCTCGGGCGGGCAGCCGCTCGTGGGTCGCGGCCGACCAGCAGCGGTAGACGTAGCCGGGGGCCTCCCGGCCGGCCCGGCCCGCCCGCTGGGTGGCGGCGGCTCGGGAGACCGGCACGGTGACGAGCGCGCCCAGCCCACGGGCGAGGTCGATGCGGGGCACCCGGGACAACCCGGCGTCCACCACCACCCGTACGCCCGGCACGGTCAGGCTGGTCTCGGCCAGCGCGGTGGCCAGCACGACCCGGCGGCGATCGGCGGGGCGCAGGGCCGCGTCCTGCTCGGAGCCGCGTTGCCGACCGTGCAGCGGCAGCAGCGCGACGGTGTCCCGCAGATCGGCCAGCCGGCCGCTGACCGCCGCGATCTCGCCGGCTCCGGGCAGGAAGACCAGCACGTCACCGGCACGCTCGGCCAGCGCCCGCCGGACGGTGGCGGCCACGTGGTCGAGCAGGGCCCGATCCACCGGCCCGGCTCCGGACGGGGCGATCGGACGCGCCGGCGGCGCCCAGATCCGCTCGACCGGGTGCAGCGCCGAGTCGGCCCGGACCACCGGGGCCGGGACGGACCCGCCGAGCAGCGCGGCGAAGCGGTCCGTGTCCGGAGTCGCGGACATCGCCAGCAGCCAGAGATCCGGGCGAAGGGTGGCCCGCGCCTCCACGGTGAAGGCCAGCGCCAGGTCGGCGTCGAGTTGCCGCTCGTGGCACTCGTCGAGCAGCACCGCGCCCGTGCCGGGCAGCTCCGGGTCGTGGTGCAGTCGGCGGACCAGCAGGCCGGTGGTGACCACCTCCACCCGCGTGGCCGGGCTGGCCCGGCGCTCGCCGCGCACCGCGTAGCCGACGCGTTCGCCGACCCGCTCGCCGAGCAACTCGGCCATCCGGCGGGCGGCTGCGCGCGCGGCCACCCGGCGGGGCTGCGCGATCACCACCCGACCGCTCACCTGGTCGGCCACGGCCAACGGCGCGAGGGTGGTCTTGCCGGTGCCCGGCGGGGCGACCAGGACGCCGGCCCCGGCCGCGTCGAGTGCCGCGACCAGCGCCGGCAGCACCGGGCGTACCGGCAGGTCCAGGGTTACGTCGGAGAGCACGGCCCAGTCTCGCACCGGCGCGGGCGCCTCAGGGGCGACGGACCTCGCCGACGCCGAGCACGAAGGCCCGCCAGGCCGTCGGGCCGAAGGCGAGCGCGGGACCGGAGCGGTCCTTGCTGTCCCGGACGGCGACCTGGCCAGCGGCCGTCGCGACCTCCACGCAGTTGCCGTTGCCGCTGCTGCGCGTGCTGGTGCGCCAGTCCAGCCGGGTCAGGTCGTGCGCCGTCATCTGCGGTACCCCTCGTCTGCGTCGGCATGCCGCCGAAGCGGTCACGCAAAGTAACGAGAAGCGTCCTCCAGGCGGATCAACGATGCCGCCGGATCGAGCGCCAGACGGCACAGCTCCTCGTGGAGAAGGCTATACCGGAGCACCTGGTCGACATCCTCCAGCGCCAGTCCCATCGATAGGTTATCCAGGTAAACCACGGATGCGTCGGCGGTGTCGGCGAAGTTGAGGAGCACGTATGGGGTGCTCATCGCGGGATGCCCGCCGGCCGCGAATGGAAGTACCTGAACTATTACGTTGGGTAGCTGCGCGATGCGACTCATGTGGACCAACTGGTCGGCCATCACCGCGGTGCCGCCCACCGGGCGCAGCAGCACCGCCTCGTTCAGTACCACCGACAGGTGGACCGGGTCGTCGCGGCGCAGCACCTCCTGTCGGCGCAGTCGGGCGGCGACCTTGCGCTCCAGGCCGTCCTCGCCGGCGGTGCGCCGGAAGATCTCCCGGGCGTACGCTTCGGTCTGCAGCAGCCCGGGCACCGACTCGGCCTCGTACGTGCGCAGCGCCGCGGCCTCGGCTTCCAACCCGACGTAGAACTCGAACCACTCGGGCAGCACGTCGCTGTAGCTCTGCCACCAGCCGCGCTGCTGGGCCCCTCGGGCGATCTCGATCAGCGCCTCGGCGTCCGATCCGGTCACCTGGTAGAGCGCGAGCGCCGCCCGGACGTCGCGTGGCTTGATGCCGATCTGCGCGGTCTCGATCCGGGAGAGGTTGCTCTTGGACATGTCGAGCTGACGGGCGGCCACATCGAGGGTCATGCCCGCGCGTTCCCGTAGCTGGCGGAGCTCCCGGGCGATGCGTCGACGGCGCACGGTCGGGCTGGCGGTGGGCCCGGTGGTGGGGGTGGCGGTCACCGTCCGAGTCTGCCACGACAAGATCCGCAGGTCGCCCCAGCACGCAGTGCAACTTTCAAATCTGGGAGTTGCGTTGCAGTAGCTGTCGGTGCATCCTTGCCCGGTCGCGATCACTTGTGGACACACCTGTGCGGGAGGGCCGTTGCTCATCGCCGACGAGTTCTTTCTGATCGCACACAACGACAGTCGTGGCAAGGCCAAACTGCATCCGGCGGCGACCGGCCTCGGACTGGCCGGCGGGCTGCTCGGCGAGCTGCTCATCTACGGACACATCCACGTCGCGGCCGGACGGGTCACCGTCATCGACAGGCGTCCGCCGGCCGACGCCCTCGCGCACACCGTGCTCGACCAGCTCATCGGCGAGTCCCAACACCAGGAACTGCGTACCTGGCTCAGCTTCCTGGCGCAGACCGCGACGGCCTCGGTGGGGGAGCGGCTGGCCCGCGCCGGGGTGCTGCGCCGCCAGGAGAGCCGCCGGCTGCTGCGCACCTCGGTCACCTACCTGCCGATCGACCTGAACGCGGTGGCCTGGCCGGCCACCCGGCTGCGGGCCCTGCTGGACCGGCCGGACCCGCCGAGCGTGCCGGACGCGCTGTTGCTGGGCCTGGTCGTGGCCGCCGGGCTGACCCGCGAGGTGCTGTGGAGCGCCGGCCCCCGCGCGCACCACCGGCTGAACGTCCTCATCCCCGCGTTGCCGGCACCCCTGAAGGAACTCGTCGGACACACCGAAGCGGCCGTCGGCGCCGCCGTGCTGCGCGGTCTCCCCTGACCCCCCGGTAACCCCTACCCTCCCCTCGACAACCGGAGTAGTCGTATGCCCCCGACATCGACAGTCGACCGACCCAGCAACGTCTCCGAGGCCCTGGCCCGAGGCCGCCTCGGCATCCCCTCGGTGATCTTCTTCGTGCTCTCCGCCGCCGCGCCGCTGACCGTGGTGGCCGGCGTCGTCACCACCGGCTACGGCGTCATCGGGGTGACCGGCATCCCGCTGGCCTTCCTGCTGGTGGCCGCGGTGCTCGCCCTGTTCTCGGTGGGCTACGTGGCGATGTCGCGGCGGGTGGAGAACGCCGGGGCCTTCTACGCCTACATCTCCCGCGGACTGGGCCGACCGGCCGGCGTCGGCGCCGCCTGGGTCGCGCTCGTCGCGTACAACGCGTTGCAGGTCGGCCTGTACGGCACCATCGGTGTGGCGGCCGAGCCGGTGCTCGACCGGATCTTCGGCGGGCACCCGCACTGGGCCGTCGTGGCCCTGGTGGCGTGGGCGTTGGTCGGCCTGCTCGGCATGCTCCGGGTGGACATCAACGGGATGGTCCTGGCCGCGCTGCTGGTCGCCGAGATCGTCGTGATCCTCGTCTTCGACCTGGGACAGCTCGGCAACCCGGCCGGCGACCAGGTCAGCTTCGCCACGTTCTCGCCGGACAACCTCTTCGTGCCGGGCGTCGGCGCGGTGCTGGTGCTGGCCATCCTCGGCTTCGTCGGCTTCGAGTCCGCAGTGGTCTTCAGCGAGGAGAGCAAGGACCCGAAGCGGACGGTGCCGCTCGCGACGTACCTCTCGGTGGTGATCATCGCCGGGCTCTACGCGCTGTCGTCGTGGACCATGACGGTCGCCGTCGGGCCGGACCAGATCGTCGCCGAGGCCGGCGAGCAGAGCGTCGGACTGATCTTCAACCTGGCCGCCGCGCACCTCGGCGACACCGCAGTCACCATCGGGCAGGTGCTCTTCCTGACCTCGGTGCTCGCCGCGATGATCTCGTTCCACAACACCACGGCCCGCTACGCCTTCGCGCTCGGTCGGGAGCGGGTGCTGCCGGCGGTGTTCGGGCAGACCTCGCCCCGCAGCGGGGCGCCCCGGGCCGCCTCGCTGGCGCAGAGCGTCCTCGGTCTCGCGGTCATCCTGCTGTACGCGGTCAACGGCTGGGACCCGGTGGTCCAGCTGTTCTTCTGGGGCGGCACCACCGGTGGGTTCGGCGTCCTGCTGTTGATCGCCACCACCTCGGTGGCGGTGATCGTCTACTTCGCCCGCTCCGGCGGCGGCGAGAACCTCTGGCGGCGGGCCATCGCGCCCGGCCTGGCCACTATCGCGCTCTTCGTGATCATCTGGCTGGCCGTGTCGAACTTCGCCAACCTGCTCGGCGTCGCGCCGGACTCCACCCTGCGCTGGGCACTGCCCGCCGTCTACCCGGTGGCGGCGCTCCTGGGCGTCGGCTGGGCGCTGGTGTTGCGCGGCAACCGACCGGACACGTACGCCCGCATCGGCCTCGGCGCGGCGAGCGCCGCCGTCAAGCCGGAGACGCCGGCCACGGTGGGGGTGACCCGATGAGCGTGACCATCGAGCGACTCGGGCCGGAGGAGACCACCCTCGTGGCCAACCGGATCGCCGAGGCGTTCACCGCCCTGAGGGTGACGTACTGGCTGGTGCCCGACGCGAGCAAGCGGGAGGCCGTGCTGGCCGGGGACTTCGAGATCCTGGTCGGCCACGCGATGCGGCACGGCATGGTCCACGCCACCGCGGACCGGGCCTCGGTCGCGGTGTGGTTTCCGTCGGTCGGCGAGCCCGCTCCGCCGCCGGAGGACTACGACGCCCGACTGGCCGCCGCCTGCGGCGAGTGGACCGACCGGTTCCAGCATCTCGACGAGTTGTTCGCGGCGAACCACCCGCACCCGGACCACCACCACCTGGCCTTCCTGGCGACCCAGCCGGGCCGGCAGGGGCAGGGGCTGGGCAGCGCGCTGATGCGGCATCACCACGCCTGGCTGGACGCCAACGGGATGCCGGCGTACGTCGAGGCGAGCAGCCCGCGCAGCCGGGACCTGTACGCGAAGCACGGCTACCTGGCCGGCGAGCCGTTCCGGGTGCCCGACGGCACACCGTTCTGGCCGATGTGGCGGCAGCCGGCCGACGGCTGACCCCACCACCGACGTGCGGAAGGGACCTCCGCACGTGTCACGCGAGCGTGACAACGGGGGTACGACAGAGGGCCGGGTCCGTCGACCCGGCCCTCTGTCGTGACTGGCTCAGTAGGTGCCGTCGAGCTGCCCGCGCAGCTTGGTCAGCGCCCGGGTCAACAGCCGCGAGACGTGCATCTGCGAGACCCCGATCTGGTCGGCGATCTGCGACTGGGTCAGGTTGCCGTAGAAGCGCAGCGTCAGGATCTTCTGCTCGCGCTCGTCGAGGGTGGCCAGCGCCGGGCCGAGGGCGACCCGCAGCTCCGCCAACTCGAACTCGTTGTCCTCACCGCCGAGCATGTCGCCCAGCTCGGTGGCGCGCTCGCCGTCACCGGTCGGGGTGGACAGCGACACCGCGTTGTAGGCGCGGGCGCCCTCCAGACCCTCCAGCACCTCTTCCTCGGTGAGCTTGAGGTGGGCGGCGATGTCGGCGACGGTCGGCGAGCGGCCGAGGGTCTGCAGGAGCGAGCTGTTGGCGTCGGAGATGGCCAGCCGCAGCTCCTGGAGCCGGCGGGGCACCCGGATGTCCCAGGTGCGGTCCCGGAAGTGCCGCTTGAGCTCGCCGATGATGGTGGGGATCGCGTACCCGGCGAAGTCGACACCGCGGGACGGGTCGAACTTGTCGATGGCCTTGATCAGGCCGACCGCGGCGGTCTGGGCCAGGTCGTCGGTCGGCTCGCCGCGCCCGCTGTAGCGGTGGGCCAGGTGGTTGGCCAGCGGCAGCCAGGCCTCGATCGCCCGGTCCCGCAGGGCGGCCCGCGACGGGTGGTTGGCGGGCAGCGCGGCCATGGCGTTGAGCAGATCGGCGGCGCTGTCGGTGAGAGCGCGCGGGTCGAGCTTGGTGGTGGCCTTGGCAGTGGTGCTCGGCTGCTCGGTGATCGTTGGCGCGGTCATGGGTGGTCCTCCCTGCACCTCGTCCGCGGACAAAAAGGTGTGGCACTTTGGTTTAGCTTTCAATGGGCCGTTCGGGACTCACCTTAACCTGATCGTCTCCCGGAAATCTAGCCGAAAGGCTGATGTACTTAAGGTGTGTCGAGGTACGAAAGGTGCAAATAGGGCGCAGGTTGGCAGGTGTGTGATCACCCTTACCCGTTTCCGGACGGCATTCGGCATCGACCAGCACCCGGACTCGTCCGGTCAGCCCCTCCGGCTCCACCGATGGGTCAATACGAAATCCGACATGTGGACAGGAGTGTCGACTATCCGTCGTTGTCCCGCTGGTGGGACCGGCCGTAGCGTCGCTGTACACACCCGGTTCGGAGGCACCGTGCTCGATCCCGCCGCTCCCCAGCTCGTCGTGAACAGCCGCACGCTCTACTTCAGCTGGGTTCCGGCCGACCCGGACGCGGTCGCCGCACTGGTCCCGCCCGGCCTGTGCCCCCGCCCCGACCACCAGGTGTTCCTCAACCAGTACGTCGTCGAGGACGAGACGCAGACCTCCGGCTTCGGCGCGTACTCACTCACCTACCTCGGCGTCTCGCTGCTCGGCGTCGACGCGCCCGGCGGTCTCAACCCGGGCGGCTGGTGGACCACCTACGTGGCCTCCAGTGGGCGGGTCCGTGACTACGCCGCCGCTCGCGGTGCCCCGGTGTGCACCGGCCGGACCCGGATCGAGGTGAGTGGCGAGGCGCTGCTCTCCGAGACGGAGATCGACGGGACGACGCTGATCCGGGCCCGGTGCCGAGTGGGGGAGACCGGCCACGCGATCAGCAGCGGGCACCACCGCTACTTCACCCGCCGCGACGGGCAACTGCTCAGCTCGGTCTACCCGTTCGTCGCCGAGCCGGTCGCCCCGTTCGAGGTCGAGTGGGTGGAGTTCCCGCAACCCGAGCATCCGCTGTACGCGCTCCGCCCGGCCAACCCGCTGACCATCGGCTTCGGCTACTACTCGCCGCGCTCCTCGTTCGCCTACCCGGGTGGGCTGAGCGTGCACCCGGTCGCCGCCCCGGCGGAGTCGACCCGACCGGCTCACCAGGTGCCGGCCAGCCTCGCCCGCAGCGGCCTGCCGTCCGGGTCGTAGACCAGCCGGTACACCGGCAACGCCCAGGCACGGGTGTACCACGGCAGCCGCTCGGGGCGGTGCGGGCGCAGCCGGCCGGGCGGTCGCTCGCCCACCTGGCCGTCGTCGTACCACTGCTGGAGCGCGTCGGCGGCGGCCGTGACGGCCGCGACGGCGTCCGCCGGGTCGAGCAGGTCGGCGTCGTCCGCGCCGTCCGGGTCCCGGTCCAGGTGCTCGCGCCACAGACGAAGTCGTAGGTCCCGGGCGAAGACGCGCGCACCGTCGCCCTGGCCGGCCGGGTCGGTGGGCTCCCGCTGGTCGCGGGTGTCGTCGAGCACCGCGCAGGACAACTCGCTGTCGTGCGTCCAGGACCGGCGGTTGAAGTTGTCACTGCCCACGCTGGCCCAGACGTCGTCGACCACGCACACCTTCGCGTGCACGTAGACCGGGTTGCCGGTGTGGTTCTCCACGTCGAACACGTGCACCCGGTCCGGTGCGGCCCGCTCGCACAGCGACAGCGCCTGCTCGCGGCCGACCATGTTCGGTGGCAGCGCCAACCTGCCGTCCACGTCCGGGTGCCGGGGCACCACGGCGATCAGGTGCAGCTCCGGGTTGTCGCGCAGCGCGTGCGCGAACAGGTCCGCCACCTCGGACGACCACAGGTACTGGTCCTCCAGGTAGATGAGTCGGCGGGCGCGGCGTACCGCCTTGGTGTAACCGCGGGCCACGGTCCGCTCGCCGTCGGGTGCGAACGAGTAACGCGGGCGGACGGCGGGGTAGGTGCGTAGCACCTGGATCTGGTGCGGACCACACTCGGGCGGGTCGGCGGGCTGCTCGGGCAGCGGGTCCGGCCGCAGGTCCGCGCCGCGCAACCGGTCCCGCAGGTAGGCCATCGGGTTCTCCGAGTCCAGCGGCATCGGGTCGGTCCAGCGTTCCCGGAACAGCGTGTCCAACGCGCCGACCACCGGACCGCGCACCGCGAGTTGCACGTCGTGCCAGGGTGGGTTGGGCCCGTACCGCTGTGACATCTGCACCGGCTGCGGGTCGCCGTGGTGCGCGGCGTCGTCGCGCCGGCTGTGGCACAGGTCGATCCCCCCGGCGAACGCGACGTCCCGGTCGGGTGCGCCCGGGTGTCGCAGCACCACCAGCTTCTGGTGGTGCGAGCCGCCGCGCCGGACCCGCTGGTCGAGCAGCACCTCGCCGCCGGCCGCGGAGATCGTCTCGCTGAGGTCGCGATTCTCCGCCTCGCTGTAGGCCAGCACGTCGAGGTGCGAGCGCCAGATCAGGCCCTTGACCACCACGCCGCGCTGGGCGGCCTGGGCGAAGAGCTGGGCCACGGTCGGGCCGTCGGGGCGCAGCCGCTGGTCCGGATCACCCCGCCAGTCGGTGAAGAACAGGTGGTCACCGGCCTGAAGCGCCTGCACCTCGTCGACCAGCCGGTCGAAGTACGCGGCACCGTGAATCAACGGCTCGGCCAGGTTTCCCGTGGTCCAGACGGGTAACCCAGACACCGGGTTGGCGCGTTCCTGCGCGGTGAGGAACCAGTCCTGCGACGGCAACGTCCAGCCCCCCTGGAGGTCGGCAACGTCCTCACGGTAGGACCCCGGACGAGGGTCCGCACGCCAGCCCGGCAGACCGGTGACCTGGCCAACGCCATCGAAGCGACACGACAACAGCCGAGGAGGCCACACCATGCCCCGCGACACGACGAATCCCGTGACCGAGTACCGCGAGCCGGCGGTGGAGAGCGAACGGGGTGCGCTGGTAGCGGTGTTGGTGATGGTGATTCTTGGTGTCGCTGGGATTTTTGCGGTCTCCTGAGGCGGCGCCGGCGCGCCCGTGGTGAACCGGGGGCGCCGGCGCCGAACTCAGTGCCGACGAAGGGTCAGGGCCGGGTGCCCTGGCCGCCGGTGTGCGGCAGCCGCTCGGTGGGGATCACGCCGAGCCGGCCGGCCTTGAAGTCGTCGAACGCCTGGAGCAGCTCGTCGCGGGTGTTCATCACGAACGGGCCGTACTGTGCCACCGGCTCCCGGATCGGCTTTCCACCCATGATGTAGAGGTCCAGCGCCGGGGTGTTGCTGGCCTGCGCGGTGTCCGCGGCGAAGCGCAACGCGTCGCCCGAACCGTGCACCGCGAGCTGGCCGGTGCGGACCGGCCGCCGCTCGGTGCCGACCGTGCCGCGACCGCCGAGCACGTACACCAGGGCGTTGAAGTCGGGCTGCCAGGGCAGGTCGACCTGCGCCCCCGGCTGCACCGTGACGTGGGTGATGGTGATCGGCGTGAAGGTCGACCCCGGGCCGCGGTGCCCGGCGACCTCGCCGGCGATGACCCGGATCAGCGCGCCGCCGTCGGGCGTGCTGAGCAGGGCCGACTCCCGACCCCGGATGTCCTGGTAGCGGGGCGGGTTCATCTTGGCCGAGCGCGGGAGGTTGACCCAGAGCTGGGTGCCGTGGAAGAGGCCACCGCTCACCACCAGGTGCTCCGGCGGCGCCTCGATGTGCAGCAGGCCGCTGCCCGCCGTCATCCACTGCGTGTCGCCGTCGGTGATGGTGCCGCCGCCGCCGTTCGAGTCCTGGTGGTCGAAGACGCCGTCGATGATGTACGTGACGGTCTCGAAGCCGCGGTGCGGGTGCCACGGGGTGCCCTTCGGCTCGCCCGGCGCGTAGTCGACCTCGCCCATCTGGTCGAGGTGGATGAACGGGTCCAGGTCGGTGGTCGACACCCCGGCGAAGGCGCGACGGACCGGGAAGCCCTCGCCCTCGAAGCCGCTGGGCGCGGTGGTCACCGTGCGGACCTTGCGGAATGCGGTGCTCTCGCCGAGGTGGGGCAGGCGCGGCAGGACAACGACGTTGTCGACGGTGATCGCGGGCATCGGGGGCTCCTTAGCGGGTGGCGTGGGTGGACGAGGCGGTCCGGGCCGCTCGCAGGCGGCGGCCGAGCCGGTCGAAGACCCGGGTGAGGCAGGCGACCTCGTCGTCGTCGAGGTCGTCCATGAGGTGGGCTCGTACCGACGCCAGGTGGTGCGGTGCGGCTTCGGACAGGGCGAGCAGCCCGGCGGCGGTGAGCACCGCCTCGCTGCCGCGCCGGTCGTCCGGGCAGGGCTCCTTGCTGACCAGGCCGCGGCGCTGCATGGAGGAGACCTGGTACGTCAGTCGGCTGGGCGAGAAGATGAGCCGGTTGGCCAGCTCGCCCATCCGTAACCGTTGCCCCGGTGCCTCGGAGAGCAGGACCAGCACGTGGTAGTCGGCGAAGCTGAGCTCGCTGTCGGCGCGCAGGTCCTCTTCCAACTGGGTGTAGAGACGCTGACTGGCCTCGATGTAGGCGCGCCAGGCGGCCTCTCGGGTGCGGTCCAGGCTCTCGGTCATGTCCACGACGATAGCACTACTTCAAAATTTAACTACCGGTGTTGAGCGTCGCCTGAGTCACGTTTTCGGCCGTCGAGCGGCCAGCTTCTGCAACTTTGAAGGAAGTGGCCGTGAAATCAGCGGTGCGATGGCGGTGCGGTGTGCCAGACTCCGGCCTCGTGAAACACGTGGAACTCACCACCGCCGACCTGCTGCTGCGTCCCTGGCGAGACGAGGACGCTCCGGCGGTGCGCGACGCCCTGCTCGATCCGGCCATCGCCCAGTGGAACCCGCAGGGTGGCGGCCCGATCGACGACGCGACCGCGCTGCTCTGGGTCCGCCGCCGGGCCGACTGGTCCGCCGGTGACCACGTCTCCATGGCGGTGGCCTCGGCGGCCGACGGGAAGCTGCTGGGTTCGGTGTCGCTGCACCACATCCACCGCGGCGACGCGTCCATCGGTTACTGGACGGCGCCGGCGGCCCGTGGGCGTCAGGTGGCGGTGCGGGCCGTCGTCCGGCTCACCGACTGGGCGTTCACCGACCTGCGGCTGCACCGGGTGGAACTGTGCCACGCCGTGGCCAACCCGGCCTCCTGCCGGGTCGCCGACCGGGCCGGCTACCGCGCCGAGGGGACGCTGCGCGAGTCGTACCGGTACGGCGACGGCCGCCGCTACGACGAGCACCTGCACGCCCGCCTGTCGACCGACAGTTAGGGCCTGGCCGGGGTCCGAACATGCTTCGGCCCCGGCCGCCCGCGAACCGTCACTCGGTGACCTTGCGGAGGAGCGCCGCGAGGGCGGTCTCGAGGCGCTCGATCCGCTCCGGCAGGGGCAGCGGCTCGGGCGCGGGAGGCCCGGCGTGCTTCTTGCCCCGCAGATAGAGCGAGCAGGCGAGGTCGGAGCACAGGTACGTGCCCACGGAGTCACCCTGCCGTCCGCTTGGACCGGCCTTGGGGGCGGTCATCAACGAGACGCCGCCGCCGAGGTGCGTGGTCAGGCAGAACGAACACATGCTGTGCCGCACGCGCCCCGTCTGGTGCGCCGCGGCCCGCAGCACCACCCCGGCCAGTTTGCCGTCGGTCTCGGCGACCAGGTAGGCCCGCTGCGGCGCGGAGGGGTCCCGCCAGCCGAGGAAGTCGAGGTCGTCCCAGGGACGCATCGCAAGATCATTGGGTACGGTCAGCCGCTTCGCCTCGCCTCGGCTGCAATTGACGAAGGAGGCGCGGATGACGGATTCGGTCAGGGCTAGCATAGGGAGTAGCCTAGCTCGCCTAGGCAAACGAATAAGGCAGCTAGGTTGGGGTGTGGTGGATGGCACGTGCAGGAGTGACAGTCGAACGCCTGACGCTGGCCGCGGCCGAGCTGGCCGACGAGGTGGGCATGCAGAACGTCACAGTCGCCGCGCTCGCGCGCCAGTTCGGGGTGAAGGACGCGAGCCTGTACTTCCACCTCAGAAACGCGCAGGACCTGCGGGTCCGGGTCGCCCTGCTGGCTCTGGCCGAACTGGCCGACCGGGTCGGCGCCGCGCTCGCCGGCCGGGCCGGCAAGGACGCGCTGGTGGCCTTCGCCAACGCGTACCGCGACTACGCGCGCGAGCACCCGGGCCGCTACGCCGCCATGCAGATCGACCTGGACCCGGAGACCGCCGCCACCAGCGCCGGCGTCCGACACGCCGAGATGACCCGGGCCATCCTGCGCGGCTACCGGCTCTCCGAGCCCGACCAGACCGACGCGGTGCGGATGATGCACAGCACGTTCCACGGGTTCGTGAGCCTGGAACGGACCGGCGGCTTCCGGCACACCCCGCGCCCCACCGACGACTCGTGGTCGCGCACCCTGGACGCCCTCGACGCCGTCCTCACCAACTGGCCGTCGCGCTGACGGCCGAGCGGGCCTGCGTCCACCCACCCGGCCGGCGCTGAGGGTGTGCTCGGATCAGGGCGCCGCCGGCGCGGTGACGTTCACCAGCCAGTCGGTTCCGAACCTGTCGGTGCACCTGCCGTAGAGCGCGCCCCACGGCGATCTGGCGAATGGCACCGTGACCGTCCCTCGCTCGGACAGTCGCTCCCAGTAGGTGACGAGTTCCGCCTCGTCGCCGCCGAGGGTGATCGACGACCTGCCCCTGACCGCGTCGTCGCCCGGCGTCCGATCGGAGGCCATCAGCACGACCCCAGTCGTCCCCCTGAGCGTCGCGTGGGCGATCAGCTCGTCCTGCGCCGTACCCGTCGACCCCTGGAGATCGCCGAAGGTGGTGATCTCCAGGTTGCCCCCGAACACCGACTGGTAGAACCACATCGCCTGGCGAGTGTTGCCGGTGAAGCTGAGGTACGGGCTGACCCGGGCGGTCACCGTCCCACCTCGGCGGTGAGCGGGCGGCGCTGGGCGCTGCGCTGCCGGAGCAGGACGAATCCGAGGCCCGCCACGAACCAGGTCGCGAGGATGCCGAGGGGCGCCAGGGTGTGTGCGCCGTCGAAGTAGCCGAAGTTGTTGACCGCTCGTACCGCCGCGCCCGGTGGGAGCTTCCCCGAGATCGCCTGTGCCCACTCCGGCAACAGATCGACCCCGATCGTCGCTCCGCTCGTCGCGTTGCCGATGGTCGTGAGGGTGAGGACGGCCAGGGCGATACCCGCCGGGCCGAGCCAGGCCCCCAGCGCCTTGGTCGTAAAGGCGCTGGCGGCGGACAGCAGGATGAGCGAGAGGGCGAGCAGCGGGAATGGTGCGGTGAGTGATCCGTACACCGGACCCGCGACGGTCGCCGCGATCACACCGATCAGGACGGCGAATCCGCCCATCGCGTAGAGGCGGTGCCGCAGCCGCACCTTCGCGGTGGCTGCGGTGAGCCCCTGCGCGAGGACGAACGACGCGAGGGTGACGCCGAACACCACGTAGAACGCGGACAGCCCTCGGCTGTCGTAGGCCGCCAGCGGCACGATGTCGTTTTCCTGGACGGTGGCCCCCGTCTTCGCGGCGAGACCGGCGGCGAGCTGACGCGCGGCGCCGCTCTCGCTGAACCCGCTCGCGCCGGCATAGTCGAGTGTCAGCGTGGTGGGGGAGGTTTCGCCGAGGACGGCGACGGCGTCGCCGTGGCGCACCATGGCCTCGCCGTCCGCGACGCTCGCGACCTCGGTGACGGCCACCGCGTTACCAAATCCGGCCTGTGCGGTGTGCGCCAGCCGCGCGCTGGCCACGGCGATCGGCAGCTGGCTCGGCTGAGGGCTGCGTTGCAGTCCGACATAGACCGCGATGAACGCCGTGCCGATGATCAGCCCGGTGATCACGAGCGTTGTCCAGGCTCGGCGCTGGGTGACGACGGGCGACGCTCCGTCGGTACGTGGATCGGATGGCGACGTCATGGGTGCTTCCTCGGGTAGTGTGGTTTGAATGTCCAACCAAACGAACCGTAGCACTGACGGTTTGAAAACCAAACCAGAGCGGGACACTCTCGCTGTGGCGCTCGACGCAGTCAACGACAGGTGGTCGCTGCATATCGTGCGAGCGCTCGCGTTCGGCGCCTCGCGCTACACCGAGATCCTTCGCGCCGTCGGCGCGCCCAGGGACGTTCTGGCCGCCCGACTGCGAAAACTGGGCGAATCCGGCATCCTTCAGGCCCGTGCCACCGAGACCGGCAAGGTCGCGGGTTATGAACTCACCCAGAAGGGCAAGGACCTCGGGCAGGTCATCCTCGTGCTCAAGCGCTGGGGTGACACCTACAGCGAGGGCGACGTGCCCAGGGTCGACTTCATCCACGAGCTCTGCGGCCAGGTCTTCGTCGCCGAGGTGCGCTGTCAGGCGTGTGGCAAGCCCGTCCGGTCCGGAGAGCTGTCATTCGATCAGGAGTCCCCGGCATGCTGAGCGACCTGGAGTTGGCCGACTGGCGGGAACGGGTGGCCCGGCTGTACCTGTCCGACGTCGACCTGACCGGGTTCCGTGCCGGCCGCGACGAACTCTTCGCCACCCACCCGCAGAGCCCGATCCCGCCGGCCGAGCGGGCCGACTTCACCGGGGTGCGCTACTTCCCGGCCAACCCGGATGCCGTGGTCGAGGCGCCGCTCCGGCCGGCCAGTGGTGAGCTGCGCATCGACACCGGCGGTCCGGACGGGGTGGTGGCGTACCGGCGGGTGGCGGTGGCCGAGACGCCGTGGGGGTCGCTGACCCTGTGGTGGATCGAGGCGTACGGGGGTGGGTTGTTCGTGCCGGTTCGCGACGGCACCAGCGGTCGGGAGACGTACGGGGGAGGCCGGTACCTCACCGACACGGTGAAGGGCACCTTCGGCCGGGGCGTCGAGCTGCTGCCCGGCGACCGGGTCCGGTTGGACGGCAACTACCTCTACAACGCGAGCTGCGCGTACGACGACCGTTGGGCGTGCCCCCTGGCGCCGCCGGAGAACCGGGTCGAGGTCGACATCCGTGCCGGCGAGCTGACGTACCACGACTGAACGGCCGCCCGCCCCGAGTGCTGCCGGGACGGACGGCCGGTCGATCGGCGCTCAGCGGGCGTTGGTGGCGGGGCCGGGCAGCTGCATCCGACCCATCAGCTGCCGCGCCTGGTCGGCGAGCTGCGCGTCCACCGTCACCGCGTACTGGCCGGCGCGCAGTGAGCTGGCCGAGGTGAAGTCCCGCTGCCCGCCCGTCATGGCGTGCGCGACCGCGCCGAACACGGCACCCCAGATCGCACCGATGACCAGCCCGACCAGGATCACCGCCAGCCAGTTGCCGACGGTGAAGATGCCGAACAGCAGGCCGATGAAGAGCCCGAACCAGGCGCCGGTACCGGCGCCGAGCAGCCCGGCTCGACCCGTGGTCATCCGCCCGAGCACCGTCTCCACCAGGGTGAGGTTGGTGCCGACGATGGCGGTGTGCTCCACCGGGAAGCGATTGTCGGCCAGATAGTCGACGACCCGCTGTGCCGCCGGATAGTCCGGGTACGGACCGATCGTCACGGTCGGCGAACCGGTCTGCGGCCCGTGGCCGTCACCGCCCGCCGTCGACAGGCGGCCGGCCGGCCCGGATGGAAGCAGGTCGCCATCCTGTGTGCCGGGCCGCCACGCGGCGGTCGGCCCCGAAGCTGACGTCATGAGCATCCTCCCTCGTCAGCTCCCCGGCTTCCCCTCCAGGCCGACCGGTAACGCGGTGTCCGCCGGGCGTCGGAGGGGAATGAGCACGGGCGGCCCGGGTAGGCAGCCAGGTGAAGAACGGACAGATCAGCGACTACGGTTTCCTCGCCGACGGCCGCAGCGCGGCGCTGGTGGACGCCACCGGCTCGGTCAACTGGTGGTGCCCGGGCCGGTTCGACGCCCCGTCGGTGTTCGGGCGGCTGCTCGACGACGGCGCCGGGCACTGGTCGATCCGGCCCGAGGGCGACTACAGCGTGCACCGCGGCTACCTGGAGGACACCCTGGTGCTGCGGACCGTCTTCCGCACCGCGCAGGGGGAGGTCGCCCTGACCGACGCGCTCGCCTTCGAGCCGGGCTCCCGCGGTCACGACATCGGCCTGCACTCCCCGCAGGTGCTGGTTCGCTCGGTGGAGGGGCTCTCCGGTGCGGTGCCGATGCGCGTGCACTACCGGCCGCGCTTCGAGTACGGCCGCACCATCGCGTACCTGATCGAGCGGGAGGACATGCTGGAGGCGATCGCCGGGGCCGCCCGGCTCACCCTGCGCGGCAGCGTGCGGTTGACCTCCGGCGACGGCGAGGCCGCCGCGACGTTCACCGTCCGCGCCGGCACCAGACACAACTTCACCCTCGGGTACGCCCCGACCTACGACGCCCCGCTGCCGGAGGTGCCGGACGCCGACCAGACCATCGCCGACACCGTCGCCGGCTGGCGGTCCTGGACCGCGCAACATGGATACGACGGGCTCTACGCCGAGCAGGTGCGGCGCAGTCGGCTGGTGGTGCAGGGCATGACGTACCGACCGAGCGGGGCGGTGGTGGCCTCGGTGACCACGTCCCTGCCGGAGGAGCTCGGCGGGGACCGCAACTACGACTACCGCTACGTCTGGGTGCGCGACTTCAGTCTCACCCTGCGAGCGCTGTGGCGAACGGCGTGCTTCGACGAGGTGCAGCGGCAGTTCGCCTGGTTGGGACGGGCGATGGGCCGCGTCGACAACAAACCGGTGCCCATCATGTACGGGGTGCTGGGGGAACGGGATCTCACCGAGCACCGCCTGGAACAGCTCGGCGGCTACCGCGACAGCCCGCCGGTGGTGATCGGCAACGACGCCTGGCAACAGCGGCAGACCGACATCTTCGGCGAGGCGCTGGACGCCGCCTGGTTGATGCGCGACAAGCTGGAGCCGATGGACCAGGAGGTGCGCCACGTCCTCCGGTTGCTCGCCGACCAGGCCGCCCGCGACTGGGAGCTGCCCGACGCGGGGATGTGGGAGGAACGCGGCGTCGAACACCACCACGTGTCCTCGAAGGTGCAGTGCTGGGTCGCCCTGGACCGGGCGGTCCGCTTCGGTGACCAACTCGGCGAGCCGCAGGACGTGGCACGCTGGGCGGATGTCCGCGACAAGGTCCGCGCGCAGGTGCTCGAGCGAGGGTGGAGCGAGCGGCTCCAGTCGTACACCGGGAGTTTCGAATCCGACGACCTGGACGCGTCGGTGCTGGTGATGCCGCTGGTGGGGTTCCTGCCGGCCGACGATCCGCGGATGCGGTCGACGATCCGCGCCGTGGAGCAGCGGCTGTCACACGACGGCCTGCTGCGGCGCTGGGACGGCGACCCGGCGGGGTTCCTCATCTGCTCGTTCTGGTTGGTGTGTTGCCTGGCGCTGGCCGGTGAGCGGGACCGGGCGCACGAGCTGTTCCGGGGGTTGGCGGAGCGGGTCAACGACCTCGGCCTGTTCGCCGAGCAGATCGACCCGCTGACCGGGGAGCAATTGGGCAACTTTCCGCAGGCGTTCTCCCACATCGGCCTGATCAACGCCGCCGGTGTGCTCACCGACGTGGAGCAGGACCCGACCCTGCGCGGTCAGGGCATGCCGCCGTCGTACTTCTCCCCGGTCCGGTAGTGCCGCCGCCGCCGCGCGTGCGCGGTTCGGTAGTGGCGGCGGGCCGCGCGCACGGGGCAGCCGCGAGCCGGGAAGAATGGCGGGATGCGGTTGCTGCTCACGGCGGACACCCACGTACCCAAGCGGGCCCGCGACCTGCCCGGGCCGCTCTGGGCGGCCATCGAGGAGTCGGACGTGGTGGTGCACGCCGGCGACTGGGTCGACGAGTCGCTGCTCGACGCGATGAGCGCGCGTTCGCGCCGACTCGTCGGCGTGTACGGCAACAACGACGGCCCGGCCCTACGCGCCCGGCTGCCGGAGGTGGCCCGGGTGGACCTCGACGGCCTGCGGATTGCCGTGGTGCACGAGACCGGGCCACGAACCGGTCGTGAGCAGCGCTGCGCGGCCCGTTTTCCCGACGTCGACCTGCTGGTCTTCGGGCACTCGCACATCCCGTGGGACACCGGGGCGCCCGGCGGGCTGCGTCTGCTCAACCCCGGCTCACCCACCGACCGCCGCTCCCAGCCGCACGCCACCTACCTGACTGCCGAGATCGACGCAGGCCGCCTGACCAAGGTCACGCTGCACCGCCTGCCCCGCCCCTGACCGTCGGGCCGCCGGCCCCACCCCGCGCCGCGCCCGCGTGGGTGGGTGGGCGGGTGGGGCGCGGGCGGGGTGGGCGCGGCGGGATGGGGCAGGGTTACTGGCCTCGGCCGGTTTCGGCTTGTAGCTCGTCGATGCGCTTGGACGCCTCGGCCTTGGTCAGGTTGCTGGGTAACTCCGCGTTGGCCTCCCGGGCCAGGGTGCCCAGATAGGACTCCTGCGCCGCGGTGGGCGGTTCGTCGCCGGTGACCCACTCGTCCGGGTCCTTGATCGCGGCATGCTGGTCGGCCTGCTCGTTGGCGCGGTCAGTCATCGTCGTCATCCTCTCTTCGAACAGGTGTGCCAGTACCCTGATCTCCAGGGTTCATGCCTGTCCGCCCGCCGCCACCTACGATCACCGAATGGACGTGGACCGGTCGAAGGTGGTGGTGGTCGGGGCGGGCATCGCCGGGGTGGCCTGTGCGGTGGAGTTGACGCGGGCCGGGGTGCCGGTGCAGGTCCGGGAGCGCGGGCACGTCTGCGGCGGCCGGATGGCCAGCAAACGCTTCGACGGCCGGCCCGCGGACATCGGTGCCGCGTACTTCACCGCCACCGACCCGGACTTCGTCGCCGTCGTCGAGCAGTGGCGCGCCGCCGGCCTGGTCCGGGAATGGACCGACACCTTCCAGGCGTACGACGAGAACGGGCGACACGACGTGCCCGGCCCGATGCGCTTCGCCGCCCCGCGCGGGCTGCGCTCACTAGTCGAACACCTGGCCAGCGCGGTGCCCGTGACCGTCGACCGGCTGGTGCTGAGCGTGGACGCCGGACCGTCCGTGGACGGCGAGGCCTGTGCGGCGGTCGCGCTGGCCATGCCCGGCCCGCAGGCCGCCCTGCTGCTCGACCCGGCGCTCACCGACGCCACCCGGGTCGTGCAGGCACAACGCTGGTCACCGTCCCTGGCCGTGGTGCTGCGCTTCCCGACCCGGCGCTGGCCGGACTTCCGGGGCGCGTTCGTCAACGGCCACCCGGTCGTCAACCTCGTCTGCGACGACGGCGACCGGCGCGGTGACGGCGCTCCGGTGCTCGTCGCGCACACCACGCCGGAGTTCGCCGCCGGGCACCTGGCCCAGCCCAGCGGTGCTGGTCCGGCGGTCGAGCAGGCCGTCCGGGACCTGTTGGGGTTGCCGGCGCAGGCCCTCGACGTGCGTGTGCACCGCTGGACGTACGCGAAGCCGACCGGCGGTCCCACCGCTGACACCCACCACCTGGATGCCGACGGGATCGGCCTGGCCGGTGACGCGTTCGGCAAACCCCGGGTGCAGAGCGCCTGGCGCTCCGGTCGGGACCTGGGCCGCGCCATCGCCGCCCGGCTGGCCTGACCCGCCCGCCTGGCAGGGCCGGCCTGCCGGCCGACGGGTTCGGGCGGCCGTCCTGGCCGTTGCGATCGGCGCGGGTCGGCGTGCGTTCAGGTGGCCGCTGACCTACTCGTTCAGGCGTGGCCGGCGGCGGCTACCGGCCGGGCGTCGGGGTCCCGTTCGGCTGGGTCGGAGGTGCGTTCGCCCTCCCGGTCGAGCAGTTGCATGACCGGCGTTGCCGTGATGCCGTGCACCACCACGGACACGAGCACCACCAGCCCGACGGTCGCCCAGAGCAACTCGGCCTGCGGGAAGTCGGCCTTCGTGGTGGCGTACGCGAGGTAGTAGAACGAGCCGACACCGCGGATGCCGAACAACGAGATGACCCAGTGCTCGGCCGGCCGGCCGGGCGCGCCCCGCAGCGACAACCAGCCGAACAGCGGCCGGATCAGGAACACCAGGGCCAGCCCGACGGCGACCGCGGGCCAGGTCAGCGGGGCCAGCAGGCCACCCACGATCGCGCCGCCGAGCAGCAGCAACAGCACCAGGGTGAGCAACCGTTCGACCTGTTCGGCGAAGTCGTGCAGCACCGAGTGGAACTCGTGGGTCCGCTCGGCGGCCCGGATGGCCCGCGCGGCCACGAACACCGCCAGGAAGCCGTACCCGCCGACCACCTCCACCAACCCGTACGCCAGGAAGGTGGCGGCCAGCGCCAGGAAGCCCTCGGCGTGCCGGGCCAGCCGCAGCTCACTGGGCGCGCGGAAGAACAGCTTGCCGAGCAACCAGCCGATCAGCAGCCCGCCGCCGACCCCGACGCCCACCTTCCAGAGCACGTCCACGGTGAACCACTCGGCCAGCCAGTCGCCCGGGGCGAGGCTTGTCGAGGCGATGGCGATGGCGGCGTAGACGAACGGGAACGCCAGCCCGTCGTTGAGGCCGGCTTCCGAGGTCAACGCGAAGCGGACCTCGTCCTCGGAGTCCTCCACGTCGGTCGGCTCGCCGACCTGAACGTCGGCGGCGAGCACCGGATCGGTCGGGGCCAGCGCGGCGCCCAACAACAGTGCGGCGGCCGGCACCAGCCCCGCCCACCACCAGCCGAGCAGGGCCACCGCCGCGATGCACAGTGGCATGGCGATCGCCAGCAGCCGCCAGGTGGACGACCACCGCCGCCAACTCAACGGTCGGTCGATCTTGAGCCCGGCGCCCATCAGCGCGACGATGACGCCGATCTCGGTGAGGTGGGTGGTCAGCTCCGGGTGGGCCAGCGGGTCGGGTGTCGGCAGCCCGACCGGCAGCAGGAACACCAGCATGCCGAGGGCGAGGAAGGCGATCGGCATGGACAGCGGGCGCTGCTCCAGCAACCGGGGCAGGATGCCCGCGAGCAGAGCGCCCAGGCCCACCAGCGCGAACGCCACGTCTACCGGCTCCACGGCACCACCTTTCCGCCGCACCCGCGGGGCGCGGGCAGGTGGTGACAGACCATGCCCCGGCGAGGCCTCGGCTATGCGCGCGCAGGCCGGTGAACCGGAGTGAACCTCATCTGGGTCGGGTCAACGGCGAGTCGGCCAACTCGCCCAGCAGTGCGGCCGGGTCGTCGTACACCGCCACCGCGCCCGCGCCGGCAAGCTCACCGCGGCTGGTGCCGCCACAGGTCACGCCCACGCACGGGATGCTCAGCTTGCCAGCCGCGACGACGTCCCACACCGAGTCACCGACGAAGACCACCCGCTCGGCGGTCAACCCGGACTGCTCCAGCGCGGCGACCAGGATGTCCGGCGCGGGCTTGCTCTGCTGGGCGTCCTCGGAGGAGGTGACCGTGTCGATCACGTCGTCGGCGGCCAGCGCCCGGCGCAACGCGTCCACCTCCGGTCCGGAGGCGGAGGTGGCGAGCACCACCCGCAGCCCGCGCTCGGCGCAGGCGCGCAGCAGGTCGGCGGCCCGGGGCAGCGGCGTGAGTCGTTCCCAGTACTCGGCGTACAGGGTGTCGTGCGCGTCGCGCAGCTTCGGATCGGCGTCCCGGTCCCGCTCGGGGCCGAGCAGGTGGTCGAGGAGCTTGTCCGAACCCATCCCGATCGACCGGTGCACCGTCGCCATGGGCACCGGCTGGTCGGTCTGGCGCAGCGCCTCCCACCAGCTCACCGTGTGCAGGTAGGTGGTGTCGACCAGGGTGCCGTCGACGTCGAAGAGGACTCCGGAGGGCTCGTCGGTACGCATGGGCGTCCTCCTACCCCTCGGGCGTCTCAGGGATGCGCGGCCGGTGGCGTGAGAATCTCGAACCAGACCGTGGAGCCGCGGACCGACGGGTCGGTGCCCCAGGCGTCGCTGAGCTCCTCGATCAGGCCGAGGCCGCGCCCCCGACTGCTCAACGTGTCGGTGCGGGTCCGGGTCACGGTGCCTCGGGTACCGGAATCGGCGACCGAGACCAGGAGTCGTTCGGGGCTGAGATCGATCTCCACCCGGGCGGCGGTGCCGGCGTGCAGCAACGCGTTGGTGGTCAGTTCGCTCGTGCACAGCACCGCCGCCCCGATCACCGACTCGGCCACCTGCCACTCGGTGAGCTGGCCGGTCATCCAGTGCCGAACCCGGCTGGGTGCGGTGGGTTCGGCGGGCACCTCCATGCTCGCCGAGCGGCTCGGCTTGAGCGCGTGTTCGACCGCCAGCACCGCCACGTCGTCCTCGGTGCTGCCCGGCACCGCCGCGGTGGCCACGGCGCACAGCGCGCGGGGGTCGCCACTGCCGGCCTTGGCGACGGCGTCGCCAAGGGTGGCCAGCCCGGCGGTGAGGCTTTGCCGCCGACGCTCCACCACCCCGTCGCTGAACAGCAGCAGGGTGTCACCGGGGCGGAACGCGACAGTGACGGTGCCCGGCCGGCCGCCCAGGCCCAGCGGAGGGCCGGCCGGCACGTCGACGTACTCGGCGAAGGAGCGGCCCTCCGGGTCGCCGCGGCGGATCAGCGGCGCGGGGTGACCGGCGCTGGCCAGGGTCAGCTCTCGACGCTCCGCGTCGATGACCCCGAACGCCACGGTGACGAAGAGCTCGTGGGTGCTGGCCTCCGCGCCCAGGCTGGTCACCAGCCGGTCCAACCCGGCCAGCACCGCGTCGGGTGCCGGGTCGGCAAGTGCCAGCGCGCGCAGCGCGGCCCGGACCTGGCCCATCCGCGCGGCGGCCTGCACGTCATGGCCCGCGACGTCGCCCAGCACCACGCCGAGCGCGCCGCCGGGCAGGAGGAACGCGTCGTAGAAGTCACCGCCGGCGGCGTTGCCGTCCACCCCCGGGTCGTAGCGGGCCGCGACCCGCAACCGGGGCAGGTCCGGCAGGTGCTCCGGCAACATGCTGCGTTGCAACAACTGGGCGGTGCCGTGCTGGGTCTCGAACCGGCGGGCCCGCTCCGCGGCCTGGCCGATCAGCTCGGCCGAGGCGGCCAGCAGCGCCCGCTCGGCAGGCGACCAGGTGTGCGACACCTGGTAGCCGACCGCCAGCCCGCCGCGCACCACCGAGGTGCCCAGGGGCAGGGCCGCCATCGAGCGGATCTTCTGGTCGTGGCGGTCCACCGCGATCTCGCGCAGCGGCTGCCCGTCACGGACGAAGGACGGGCGGCCGGAGCCGGCCGCCTGCACCACCGGGGCCGACCAGTCCGCCGGAGCGCGCCGCCACAGCGGGGGAAGCCGCTCGTCGGCCTCGTCCAGCAACTCGCCGCGGACCCGGCGCACCATGCGCCAACCACCGCCCCCCTCGTCGACCGCGAACGAGGCCTGGTCCGGGTCGAACGTGGTGATCGCGTACCGCAGCGCCACCCGGGCCACGTCGTCGAGGGTGAGCGTGCCGGCCAGCGCCGCGGCCACCTCACTGAGGCTCTGCAACTGCTCGGTGACGTGGGTGGTCTCGGCCGCGACCGTCAACATGCCGACGATCGTGCCGGTGCTGTCCCGCACCGGTGAGTAGCCCCGGGTGAAGACCGCCTGCTCCACCGTGGCGGAGTGCCCACGCACCAACGGCAGGGTCGACTCCTTCTCCAGGAACGGCACCCCCTGCCGGTAGGTGCGCTCGAACACCTGACCGACGCCGGGCAGCGCCCAGATCTCGGCGAACACCTCGGCGGCCGGGCGGCCGAGGGCGCGCGGGTGCTTGGTGCCCAGCAGCTCGGCGTAGCCGGCGTTGTAGAGCAGAACCAGGTCGTCGCCGTACGCCAGGGCCATCGGCATCGGCGAGGCGAGGATCAGCTCGATCACGGCCCGGACCGCCACGTCCCAACTTTCCGGTGGGCCCAGCGGGGTGCCGGCCCAGTCGTGGGCGAGCACGGCAGCGGCCGCACCGGGGCCGGTGGACGCACCCGGGGCCGGAGTTGCTGGCGTGGGGACTCGCCCGACCGTTCCTGGCATGTTCGCAGCCTAGTCGGCCCACCGAAAAAGGCATCCGATCATGGCCGTGGCCCGTCGCCGTCATCGCCGCGATGCCCATTTGGGCAGGTCCGGGCCCCTGATCGTCGGCCGGCCGGGAAAAACGCGGCGCGTTGCGCGGACTGCCCGACCGGTAGCCGGGTATGCGCCCGGCGCAGTCCATGCGACAGGAGGGACATCATGCTGAAGACCCTCGCGGTCCGGCAGGCCGACATCGGCGATGCCATCGCCGACACCTGGAGGTCGGTGCTGCTCTTCATCCCGAAGGCAGTGGCCTTCATCGTCATCCTGGTGGTCGGCTGGCTCATCGCCAGAGCCGTCCTCAAGATCGTGGATACGGTGCTGGAACGGGTGCACTTCGACCAGGCGGTCGAACGTGGCGGTATCAAACGGGCCCTGGAGAGAACGAAGTACGACGCCTCCGACATTCTGGCCAGACTGGCGTACTACGCCGTACTGCTGTTCACGCTGCAGTTCGCGTTCGGAGTCTGGGGGCCCAACGCGATCAGTGACCTGATCAGCGGGGTGGTGTCCTGGCTGCCGCGTGCGTTCGTCGCGATCATCATCGTGGTGGTGGCGGCCGCGATCGCCAACGCCGTCCGGGATCTGGTCACCGGGGCGCTGGGCGGGCTCTCGTACGGCAAGGTGCTTGCCGACCTGGCGGCGATCTTCGTCATCGCGCTCGGTGTGATCGCCGCACTGAACCAGGTGGGTATCGCCACCACGGTGACGACCCCGGTGCTGATCGCGGTGCTCGCCACGGTGGCCGGCATCCTGATCGTCGGCGTCGGTGGCGGTCTCGTGAAGCCGATGCAGAACCGCTGGGACGGCTGGCTGGACCGGGCCGCCCGGGAAGCTCGGGCGGTGCAGCAGCAGCGTCAGGCCAACGCGGCCGGGCGGAGCGACGTGGAGCGGCAGATGGCCGACCGCGGCGGCGATCGTACCCAGGCGATGCCTCGGGTGGACGAGGAAGCTCCGCAGTACCGCGCCTAACGAGGCGCAACGGCACGGCAGGTGGGGAGGGTGGTCCGCGCATCGGTGCGCGGGGCGCCCTCCCCGCGCGTGTCAGGCCCGGTCGAGCGAGCGGGCCAGCGCGCAGACCGCGAGCAGTCGGGTGAGCAGCCACTCCGGGCGACTCCAGTCCACCGGCCCGTCCGGTGCAGCCCACCCGTGCTCCAGGGCGGCAGCCCGGACTCCCTCGGCGTAGCCGGCGAGTGTCGCGGCGGTCAGCGGCTGACGGTCACCGTCGAGGCTGTCCCGCACGGCGGCCGCGTGCTGGTCGACGAGGGCCAACAGCCCCGGTCGCGCGGCGGCGGCCGCGAGCCCGACGGTGCCGAGGGACACGGTGAGGGCAGCCAGGGTGGACCGCGCCGAGTCGACGGCGGTACGGGAGGCGACCCGGTTGAACGGCACACGCATGGTGACCGAGGCTAACCGACAGGTGACGGTGTCGCCGTCGGCCACTCGGCGGATGTCGGCTGCGCCACTGGCGACAGGTGCTGACCGCGAGGGTTGATCCGCCACAGACGGGGCAGCAGGAGAACCACGAGCGTTTCGCGGCACACGGCACGGAGGCAGGCGATGGGACAGCAGCCGGACGGACCGGACGAGCGGCACCGGCGACCGCCCGGGGTGAGCGACGCGACGGTCGACGCGCTCGGCAAGCTCAGCGAGGCGCTGGAGTGCGTGGAGCGGGCCCGGGGGCACCTGTACTCGATGCACCAGCTGATCGGGCACGCCGACCTCACGCTCGGCGACGCCGTGCAGCAGTTGCGCGCCGCCGGGCATTCGCGCCTCGCCGACCGGATCGACACGGAGTTGGTGGGTCGCAACGTCATCGCCGGGCGGTGGACGTTCCAGCTCGTCGAGGACTTCGACGACGGCTACCATGCGCTGTTTCGGGAGCTGGACCAGCAGGCCCGCGACGAGTTGGTGGGCGGGCGACGCCACCTCTACGAGGCGGAGATGAAGGAACGCCGCCGCAGCCGGGGCCGGCCGGGCCACGAGGCCCGACCGGGCGGCGAGGGTTAGTCGCTTGTCGCGTCGGCCGGGCGACGCCGGGCCGCGTCGTCGGCGATGATCACGGTCGCCACCATCAGTGCGACGCAGAGGCTGAACAGCCACGACTCGTCGGCGACCAGCCGGGCGGACACGGGCGCCTGGAGGGCGGCGAGCAGGAAGCCGAGCCAGGCGAGCCGGCGCTGACGCGTCGAGAGGATTCCGGAGCCTTGATGCATCCCGAAATTCTTACGCGAACAAGCCCGCTTGCCGTCCTCCGATCGGCCGATTCTGGATGAGCTGTCCGTTTTCTCGACCGTCCGGACACGACTTCTTCGCGCCACGCGCGATAGGTGGCCTACGGCATTAGGGTGCCCCTGCGGCAGGATGGTGTCTCGTGTCCACCACGCCCGTGCGCCCCCGCGCCTCGCTGCTCCTGCTGGCCTATCTCGCGTTCGTCAGCCTCGGCCTGCCCGACGGCCTGCTCGGTGTCGCCTGGCCCTCCACGCGGAGTGACTTCGACGTACCGACCGAGGCGGTGGGTCTGGTGCTCACCGCGGGCACCGTCGGCTATCTGACCTCCAGCGTCGTGGCCGGGTTCACGCTGGCCCGCATCGGCGTGGGCGCGCTGCTCGCCGGCAGCACCGTGCTGGCCAGCCTGGCGCTGACCGGCTATTCGCTGAGCCCGGTGCTGGCCGTGCTGGTGGGCTGTGCGCTGCTGCTCGGGCTCGGGTCCGGCGCGGTCGACTCCGGGCTCAACGCGTACGCCGCCGGGGCGTTCGGGCCGCGCCACATGAACTGGTTGCACGCCTTCTTCGGCCTGGGCGTGGCGATCGGTCCGCTGATCATGACCGGGGTGCTGAGCGCCGGGCTGGCCTGGCGCTGGGGTTACGGCATCGTGGCCGCCGCCCAGCTCGCCCTGGCCGTGGCGTTCGTGCTCACCATGCGGGCCTGGCACCGCGAGCCGGCGCCGACCGGGGCCGCCGTCGGCGGGACGCTGCCCGCGGACGCCGCCGCCACGGCGCCCACCGGGGCCGCCGCCAGCGGCACGGCGCCCGCCGGTGCCGCCGCTGTCGGGACAAATCCCGCCAAGGACGCCGCGGCCGTGGGTGCCGGGGCCTCTGCGGCCGTGCGGTTGCCGGTCGGGGCGACACTGCGGCTGCCGGCGGTGTGGTCCGGGACGCTCGCCTTCGCGCTGTACGTCGCCATCGAGGTGTCCGCCGGCCTGTGGGCGTTCCTGCTGCTGACCGAGGGGCGCGGCGTGAGCGCGGCGGTGGCCGGCGGCTGCGTCTCCGCGTACTGGGGGAGTCTCTTCGTGGGTCGGGTGGTGCAGGGCGTGGTGGCCGAGCGCCTGGGTGCCACGCAGGTGCTGCGCGCCAGCCTGGTCGGGATGGCCGTGGGTGCGGCGCTGATCGCCGTACCCGGGCCGGCCGCGCTGGCGGTGCTCGGCCTGGTCGTGGTGGGCTTCGCCGCCGCGCCGGTGTTCCCACTGCTCACCCTCACCACCGCCGACCGGGTCGGCGCGGCGCACGCGGACCGGGCCATCGGGTTGCAGATCGGTGCCTCCGGCATCGGTGCGGCGCTCGTCCCGGGTGGGCTCGGTGTGCTGATCGGCCACACATCGGTGCAGGTGCTGGGCGCGGCCCTGCTGGTGCTCGCGCTGGCGTTGATCGCGCTGTACGAGTGGGGTGCCCGTCGACCCACCGCCGGGCGGCCGGTGCCAACGGTGCCGGCTCAGCCCGGCGGGGAGGATCAGACGTCCGGCCCGGTCCGGCCGGTGGTGGAGGGGCGGTAGGCGCGCTGCGGGTCGGTCGCCTCCCGGGCCGTGCCCCGGGCCTCCCCGTCGCGGTCCGAGGCGGCCGGCCCGTGCCCGAACGCGGCTTCCTCGCCGGCGTCGTTGGCCGTCACGTCGTCGGCCTGCCCGTCGAGGCTGGAGCCGGACACCGCCTGTTCCAGTTCTTCCAACGGAAGCCGTTCCTCGTCCCGCCACACCCTGATGTTGTCGTCGGTCATGTCTTCAGCGGTACCCGGGCGCGATGATCGCAAACGGGCGACGAGGCTCGGACACGGCGATGGCCGCCAGGACTCTGGCGGCCATCGGTGTCACTGCTCATCCTCACGGCTGCGGACGGTCCACCGAGCCGCGCCAGGCACCGGTCTCCTGACCGCGCCGCTCGATGTAGGTCTTGAACCGCTCCAGGTCGCCCTTGGCCCGCCGGTCGACGATGCCGAGCTTGTCGCCGGCCTGCTCGACCACCCCGTGCGGCTCGAACTCGAGCTGCAGGGTGACCCGCGTCTTGTCCGCGTCGAGCCGGTGGAAGGTCACCACGCCGGCCTGCTGGGTGCCGTCGGTGGAGCGCCAGGCGACCCGCTCGTCGGGGAGCTGTTCGGTGATCTCGGCGTCGAACTCACGCTTCACCCCGGCGATGTCCACAGTCCAGTGGGTCATCGTGTCGGAGAGCTGCTTGACCTCCGACACGCCCTCCATGAACTCGGGGAACTCCTCGAACTGCGTCCACTGGTCGTACGCGGTGCGCACGGGTACGGAAACCTCGACGTGTTCGGTAACACCACTCATCGGAAAGAACCTCCTTCAGTCGCTGGTGGTTGTCGGATCGGGGGCGATCCCGCTCACCAGCGAGTTGTCTCGTTCTTGTTGCCGAGCGCGGCCCACACCTCGGAAACCGTCTGGTAGAGGGTGCCCTCGGGCAGTCGTTCCAGCGACGCCACGATGTCGTCCGGCGCCTCGTTCTCGCGGGCGCTGGCGATGAGCACCAGCCGGTCGCCCGGCAGCGCGCTCATCGAGATGAACCGGCCCAGCCGGCTGCGCTGCTCGACGTCCGTGGAGCTCATCCCCTGCGGGGTGCCGGTGCGCAGGTCGCCGGCCGGCGCGGTGGTCGTCTCCGGCTGGTCCTCGCCAGCCGGCTCCGGCACCCGCGACTCGTCGACCCGGGAGCCACCGGTCCCCGGCCCCTGCACGAGGCCGCTGACCTCCTGACTCATCTGTTCGTCGATCCTGGGTCCGTGCTTGCTGTTGCCACGCTCCATGCCTTCTGCGCTACCCGGCACCCCGGCCGCTAAACCGGCACCCGGCCACGAACCGGCCCTCGGTCGGGCTCGGCACCGGACATCCGGTCGGAAACCGTCGGTCAGGAGGTCGCGGGCTTGCGTGGCGGCAGCACCGGATCCTCCGGGTCGGGGTCGCCGGCCTGCAACTGGCGTCCGCGCTGCACCTCGGCGTTGATCTGGACGCCCAGCATCAGCGCCGAGTTGGACAGGTAGAGCCAGACCAGGAACGCGATCGCCGCGCCCAGGCTGCCGTAGGTCGTCCCGTACGAGGCGAAGGTGGCCACGTAGAAGCCGAAGCCGAAGGAGACCGCCGTCCAGGACACCAGGGCCACCGCGCCGCCGGGGGTGAGCCAACGGAAGCGGGGTTGACGCACGTTCGGCGCGATCCAGAACAGCAGCGACAGCAGCACCATCATGACCATGGCGAGCACCGGCCACTTCGCCACGCTCCACACCGTGCGGGCCAGGCCACCGGCGTTGATCAGCTCGCCGACCGCGTCGGTGACCGGACCGCTGACGATGAGCGCGAGGGCGACCACCGCGAGCAGCACCAGCGTCACCGCGGCCAGGACGATCTGGATGGGCCGCAACTTCCAGACCGGCCGGCCCTCGGTCACCCCGTAGATGGAGTTCGAGGCCCGGGTGAACGCGCCGATGAAACCCGACGCGGACCACAGCGCACCGAGCAGGCCGAAGCTCAGCAGCAGCTTGGGGTTGCTCTGGTCGAGCACCACGGTGCGGATCACCCCGACCACGCCGCCGTCGTCGCCGGTCACCACCGACCCGGCACCCACCTGGTTGGCCAGGTCGACCACCGTGTCCAGGGTCCGCTCACCATCGGAGACCAGACCGACCAGGGCCACCACCACGATGGCGGACGGAAAGAGCGCCAGGACCCCGTAGTAGGTGAGCGCCGCGGCCCAGTCGGAGCAGTTGTCGTTGACGAAGTTCTGCACACTGCGCACCAGCACCCCACGCCAGGTCCGCCAGCTCAACTGCCGCATCCGCCGGGGCACGGGGGTGCCGGATCCGCCGTCACGCGTCGTGTCGGGCTCCGTGGTCGTCATGCCCGCTCCCTGCGTCCCGGCCACCGGATGACCGGTCGTCCGGTCGGGCCTGCGGCGGCCGGTACCCGGATCACGAAATCGACAAACCCGCTCGTCGCCGTACCCGTACCGCTACGGTTTGCCGCCGCGTCACCGGGGAACGGGCAGGGTGACCCCCAGTCGACACGGAGGAGGACGAGATGCCCGGGCGCGAGGACCTGCCCAGCACGCTGCGACGCTCCCCGGAGAAGGCGCAGCGCACCTGGGAGAAGACACACGACTCGGCGGTGGAGACCTACGGCGAGGGGGAGCGGTCGCACCGCACCGCCTTCGCCGCGGTGAAGCACCAGTTCGAGAAGGTGGGCGACCACTGGGAGCCGAAGGGCCGCAAGGGCCCCAGCGATCAGCAGGCCGCCGGCGGCGGGCCGGAACGGCGCGCACCCACCGCCGGTGGCGTGGACGCCAACGCCACCAAGGACCACCTCATGTCGGTGGCCCGCAAACTCGACGTTCCCGGTCGGTCCAGCATGACCAAACCGGACCTGGTCAAGGCGATCGAGAAGGCCAACGACCGGGCCACCCGCAAGGCTCGCGGCGACTGACCGCCGCCCCCGAGGAGCACCACCGACGCGGTACGGGCGGACGCGCCACCCCTGCGTCCGCCCGTGCTGTTCACCAGTGACCGCCGCCCGGCGCCTCGATGTGCACCGCCTTCGTGGCGGTGAACTCGTCCAGCAACTCCGGGCCGTACCCGAAGCCCTGGCCACTGGCCCGGCGCGGGTGCGCGGCACCCCCCGGCGCCCCGCCGAACACCGCGTTGACCTTCACGGTGCCCACCGGCAGCTCCCGCCAGGCCCGCTGCGCGTGGCTCATCGACGAGGTCAACACGGTGGCGGCCAGTCCGTACGGGGAGTCCGCGGCGCAGCGCAGCGCCTCGTCGAACGAGTCGACGACCACCACCGGGGCGACCGGCCCGAACGTCTCCTCCCGCACCAACGGCATGTCGTGCCGGCAGTCGGTGACCACCGTGGCCGGGTAGAACGCACCCGGCCCGTCCGGCACCTCGCCGCCGGTCCGTACCCGTGCGCCGGCCGCCACCGCCGACGCCACCTGCCCGTGCACCTGATCGCGGTGCCGCCGGTCGACCAACGGGCCCAGGTCGGTGTCCGGTGCCCGGCCCGACCCGACCCGCAGGGCGTCGGCGCGCCGCACCAGCGCGGCCACGAAGTCGTCGGCCACCTCCCGGTGTACGTAGATCCGCTCCACCGCCACGCAGATCTGCCCCGCGTTGGCGAACGCGCCGAGCGCGGCCTGCCCGGCCGCCCACTCCGGATCGACGCCCGCGTCCACGATCATCGGGTCACTGCCCCCGTTCTCCAGCAGCACCTTCGCCCCGGTGCGGGCCGCGGCGGCGGCGATGGCCCGCCCGGTCGCCGTGGATCCCACGTGCGCCACCACGTCGACGTCCTGGGCGGCCAGCGCCGCACCGACCGCACCACCACCAGTGAGCAGCGACAACACGCCGGCCGGCAACGCCTGGTCCAGGGCCCGGGTCAGCAGCCAACCGGTCGCGGGGGTCCGCTCGCTCGGCTTGTAGAGCACCACGTTGCCGGTCACCAGGGCGGCGCCGAGCAGCCCACAGGAGATCGCCACCGGGTCGTTCCAGGGCGTGATCGCGGCCACCACACCGCGCGGCTGGGGGGTCAGGAAGTCCAGCGCGTCCGCCGCGCCGTTCAGCGTGCGCCCACCGCGCAGCGGGGCCAGCTCCGCGTACTGTCGAAGGGTGCCGATGCCCGCCTCGACGCCGCCGCGGGCGTCCGCCAACGGCTTGCCCATCTCGGCGGTGACCGCCGCGGCCAACTCCTCGACGGCCTCCGCCACCGCGTCCGCGGCTCGATGCAGCGCCGCGGCCCGCTCGGCCGGGGCGGTCGCCGCCCACTGAGCCGCCGCGTTGCGGGCCGCCTGCGTCGCCTTGCCGACCTCGTCGGCGGTGGCCACCGGCACCGTGCTGACCGGCGTGTCGTCCGCCGGATCACGCACGACAAGTTCGCCGCCGTCGCCGCCCGCGCCCCACACCCCGCCCACCAACTGCGCAACCGTGTACATGCGGCGCTGGATGCCCCGGCCTCGGCGCGGCAAACGCGTTTCGCCCGGTCGCGCCCCGGGTAGGCGGATCGGATGACTACCACCGCCGCGCCGAGCGTGGACGCCGTCATCGTCGGGGCCGGTCACAACGGTCTCGTGGCGGCCAACCTGCTGGCCGACGCCGGCTGGGAGGTGGTGGTGCTGGAGGCGACAGCGGTGCCCGGCGGCGCGATCCGCTCCGCCGAGGTGACCGCGCCCGGCTACCTGAGCGACCTGTACAGCTCGTTCTACCCCCTCGGGTACGCCTCACCGGTGCTGCGCGACCTCGACCTGGGTCGGCACGGCCTGTCCTGGCGGCACGCGCCGGACGTGTTGGCGCACCTGCTGCCGGACGGCCGGGCCGCCGTGATCAACCGGGATCCGGACGTCACCGCCGCCTCGCTGGAGCAGTTCGCGCCCGGCGACGGCAAGCGCTGGCTCAACGCGTACACCGACTGGGTGGAGGTGGCCGAGCCGATGCTGACGGCCATCACCTCGCCGTTCCCGCCGGTCCGCGGCGGGTTGGGTCTGCTGCGTCGGCTGCGCGTCGCCGGCGCGCTGCGACTGGCGCGACGCCTGGTGGTGCCGGTCCGCAAGCTCGGCGACGAACTCTTCGACGGCGCCGGCGGGCCGGCCCTGCTGGCCGGCTGCGCCCTGCACACCGACCTGTCCCCGGAGGAGGCCGGCTCCGGGGTGTACGGCTGGCTGCTGGCCATGCTCGGCCAACAGATCGGCTGGCCGGTGCCCGAGGGCGGCGCACAGCAGATCACCAACGCGCTGGTGGCCCGGCTACAGGAACGTGGGGGGACGATCCTCTACGGCGCCCGCGTCGACCGGGTGCTCACCGCCCGGGGCCGGGCGATGGGGGTACGCACGCAGGGCGGCTCGCTCTGGCGGGCCCGCCGGGCCGTGCTCGCCGACGTGCCCGCGCCAGCGCTGTTCCTCGACCTGGTCGGCGCGGCGGCCCTGCCGTCACGGCTGGTGGAGGACCTGGCGCACTTCCGGTGGGACGGGTCGACGCTGAAGGTGGACTGGGCACTCTCCGCGCCGGTGCCCTGGACCAACCGGGAGCTGGCCGGCGCCGGCACCGTGCACCTCGGCGCGGACCTCGACGGGTTGACCTACTACGCGGGCGAGTTGGCCCGTGGCGAGCTGCCCCGCGACCCGTTCCTGCTGGTCGGGCAGATGTCGGTGGCCGAACCCAGCCACTCTCCGCCGGGCACCGAGTCGCTCTGGGCGTACACCCACCTGCCGTTTCGCCGGGACTGGCGCGCCGAGGACGTCGCCGGGCACGTGCAGCGGATGGAGGAGGTGCTGGAGGCGGCGGCCCCGGGGTTCCGGCAACGTGTCGTCGGCCGACACGTGGCCGGGCCCGCCGACCTGGAGAGCGACAACCCGAGCCTGGTCGGCGGTGCGCTGGGCGGCGGAACCGCCGCCGCGTACCAGCAGCTCTTCCTGCGCCCGATTCCCGGCCTGGGTCGGGCGGACACCCCGGTGGACCGGCTCTTCCTGGCCAGCGCCTCGGCGCACCCCGGCGGCGGGGTGCACGGCGCACCGGGCGCGAACGCGGCCCGCGCGGCGCTGGCCCGCGACCGTGCCCTCACCGGCCCCGCCTACGCCGCAGCCATAGCCAAGGCCCACAAAACCATCTACCCCACCTAACCCACCCCCACCCCCCACCCCTGCCCCCACCCCTGCCCCCCACCCCCCGCCGAGTCCCGTTGATCATGAGGTTATAGCGGCGACACGCCGATGCGAGTGGCTATAACCTCATGATCAACGGACGGGTGGGGGTGGGGTGGGGAGGGGGTCAGCGGGGGTGTTAGCGGGTTATGTTGCGGTGTTTGCTGCGGAGGCGGAAGGGCATCAGGGCGCTCTCGACCTTGGTCGCGGTGGTCATCTTGGAGATGCCGTCGCGGCGCTCCTCGAAGCGGATCGGCACCTCCAGGATGGTGTGCCCGAGCTTGGTGGCGAGGTAGTGCATCTCCACCTGGAAGCTGTAGCCGTTGGACTGCACCCGGTTCAGACCGATGTCGCGCAGCGCGTCGCCCCGCCAGATCTTGAAGCCGGCGGTCAGGTCCCGGATGCGTACCCGCAGCAGGGTGTGCACGTAGAGGTTCGCCCAGCCGCTGAGGGCCCGACGGTACAGCGGCCAGTTCTCGTCCAGCTCACCACCGGGCACGTAGCGGGAACCGATCACCACGCTCGCCTGGGTGGACAGCAGCGCGCCCAGCATCCCCGGCAGCGCCTCCGGCGGGTGCGACAGGTCCGCGTCCATCTGCGCCACGTACTCGGCGCCGCCCTCGATCGCCCGGGTCATCCCGTCGACGTACGCCCGACCGAGGCCCTCCTTGCCGGCCCGGTGCACGACCTCCACCCGGTCCGGATGTTCGATGGCCAGCTTGTCGGCCACGTCACCGGTGCCGTCGGGGGAGTTGTCGTCGGCGACGAGGATGCGCAGGCCGGGCAGTGGCAGGGCGAGCAGCCGCTCCACAAGCGTGGGCAGGTTGCCCGCTTCGTTGTAGGTGGGCACGACGACGGTCAGGCGTGCGTCCCGCCACGGCGACGGCAGCTGCACAGGCACGATCATGCGGACATCCTCGGTTTGCGGACAGGGGGCTCCCGGAAAGGGTATCCAGTTGTCACATTCGGGTTGAAGAGGCACCCCTACCGGGCGTTGCGCACGGCGGTGCCGTACCGGGTGTGGGCATCGATCCCGCTGGTCGCAGGCGTTGCGTCAGCGTCGGCGACGGGCCACGGCGGTGAGGGCTAGTGCCGCCGCGGCGAGCGCGACACCGGACAGCGCCGGCTTGTGGGTGCCGACCCAGAGCGCCGCCGACCGGTTGCGCGCCCGGTCGTGGAACACGCCCTCGGTGCCCCGGTCCGTGTCGTCGTCGCCGGGCTTGTCGAGATTGTCCCGCCAGGTACGCGGATCGATCTTCTCGCCGGTCTGCTGACTCTCGTAGCCGTCGCGGGCCAACTTCCGGTCGAGCAGGCCGGGAAACAGGATGTCCGCCAGTCGGGCCTGCCACGTCGGGCCGCCCACGTTCAGCTCCCGGGTGCCACGGTCGGCGGCCCAGACGATGGCCCGGGCGGCCAACTCCGGCGTGAAGATCGGCGGCACCGGCTGCGGGTGCCGGGGCAGCCGGGTGCGGACCCAGGAGAACTGCGGTGTGTTGATCGCGGGCAACTGCACCATGGACAGCTTCACCCCGGGGCAGTCGTGCAGCAGCTCGGCGCGCAGCGAGTCGTTGAACCCCTGGACGGCGTGCTTGCTCGCGCAGTACGCCGACTGCAGCGGGATCCCCCGGTAGGCCAACGCCGAGCCCACCTGCACGATCGTGCCCCGCCCGTGCGCCCGCATGTGCCGCAGCGCGGCCAGGGTGCCGTGCACGGTGCCCAGGTAGGTGACCTCGGTGACCCGGCGGAACTCACGCGCCGGGATCTCCCAGGCCGGGGCGAACACCGACGCCATCGCGTTGTTGATCCACAGGTCGATGCCGCCCCACCGGTGCACCACGTCGTCGGCGGCCTGCTGCACCGCACCCGCGTCGGCCACGTCGACGCGGTACCCGCGCACGTCGGCGGCACCGCGCAGGCGACACTCCCGCTCTGCGGCGGCCAGACCCGCCTCGCCCCGGGCCAGCAGCGCCAACCGGGCGCCCCGAGCCGCGTACGCGTGCGCGACGGCCCGACCGACGCCGGCACTCGCCCCGGTCACCACCACGGTCTGCGTCACGATGTCCCCTTCTGTCGGGTGGCGATGTCGGCGAGCCGGTCCAGCGTCTCCCGGTTGCGCAGGTGCAGCACCAGGTCGTTGACCTTGTTGCGGACCCAGCGCAGCGGACCGGCGGCGAAGTCCTCCCCGAGGCGGACCCGGGTGGCGCCCCCGTCGACAGGTTGCAGCGTGAAGGCCACGATCGCCTCGCCGGCCGGCCAGAGACCGGCCTTCAGCACGAGCCGGTGCGGCGGTTCGCAGACCAGCACCGTCGACGCGTCCTGCAGGGAGAACGGCCACGGTCCGGCGCGGTGGTGCAGTTGGCTGCCCACCCGGGGCCAGGCGTCGTCCACGTCGCGTACGTGAGCTGTCCCGACCACCCAGTCGCTGTACGTCCACCCGTCGGCGAGCACGTCGAACACCTGCTGCGGGGGAGCGTCGATCACTTTCTCCACAATCGCCACTGGGCTCCCATACCCTGGGCACGGCAGGGGCTAACGGCTGGCGGGTTAGCTTCTCCGGCACGGCGGGTAAGGCCGACACGGGCACTGTCGGCGGCACCGGTCCGGCGCCTCCGCGGCGACGTTTACTCCTCGGGGCGCAGGGAACCCGCCGGCTGTGCGACAGGACCAGGAGGATCCGTATCAGCGCAGGTCAGCCCGGGCATACGCCACTGCTGACCGCGCCGGTTCCAGGTCCGTCGACAGCTCAGCGGGAGTCCTGTACGACGCGGTGTTGCTCGACCGTGACGGCACCCTGATCGAGGACGTGCCGTACAACGGTGACCCGGAGAAGGTGCGGCCGGTGCCGGGGGCGCGGGCGGCGTTGGACCGGCTGCGGGCGGCCGGGCTGCGCCTGGCGGTCGTGACGAACCAGTCGGGCCTGGCCCGGGGCTTCTTCAGCGCCGAGCAGATGTGGGCGGTGCACGCCCGCGTCGAGGAGCTGTTGGGTCGGTTCGACGCGTGGCTGATCTGCCCGCACGACGACGCCGACGGCTGTACCTGCCGCAAGCCGGCACCCGGCCTGGTGCACGCCGCCGCCCGCGAGTTGGGCACGACCGCGTCCCGGTGCGCGATGGTGGGCGACATCGGCCGGGACGTCGCCGCCGCGCTGGCCGCGGGCGCCGCCGGGGTGCTGGTGCCCACCCCGGTGACCCGGCCGGAGGAGATCGCCGCCGCCGGCTGGGTGGCCCACGATCTGCCGGCGGCGGTGGACGAGATCCTGCGCCGCCAACAGGCCGTGCAACCGGTGACCGCGTCGGGGGACCCGGTGCGGACCGCGTTGGTGGTCCGGTCGGATTCGGCGGGGGACGTGCTGGTCACCGGGCCGGCTATCCGCGCCGTCGCGGCCGGAGCGCAGCGGGTGGTGCTGTTGTGCGGGCCACGCGGCCGTGCCGCCGCCGACCTGCTGCCCGGCATCGACGAAATCATCGAGTACCCGCTGCCGTGGATCGACAGCACGCCGGGGCCGGTCGACCCGGAGTCGGTGCGGAGCCTCACTGCCCGCCTCGGCGCGGTCGGCGCGGACCAGGCGGTGGTGTTCACCTCGTTCCACCAGTCCGCCCTGCCGCTGGCGCTGCTGTTGCGGATGGCGGGGATCGGCCGGATCGCGGCGATCAGCGACGACTACCCCGGCTCGCTGCTGGACATCCGGCACCGGGTGCCGGTGGGTGTGCCCGAACCCGAGCGGGCCCTCTCCCTCGCCGCCGCCGCCGGCCATCGGCTGCCCGACGGCGACGAGCCCGTGCTCCGGCTGCGCCGCGACGCCGTGGCGCCGCGCCCGGCCGAGCTCGGCGACCCGGGGTACGTGGTGCTGCATCCGGGCTCGGCCGCGTCGAGCCGGGCCTGCCCGCCCGAGGTGGCGACCCGGATCGCCGGGGCGCTGACCGCCGCCGGGCATCGGGTGCTGGTCACCGGCGGCCCCGACGAGCGTGGGATCACCGCCCGGGTGGCGGCTGCCGGCGGCACCGACCTGGGGGGTCGGACCGACCTGGCCGGGTTGGCCGCGATCGTCGCGGACGCCAGCGCGGTCGTGGTCGGCAACACCGGCCCCGCGCACCTGGCCGCCGCGACCGGCGTACCGGTGGTGAGTCTGTTCGCGCCGACCGTGCCGTTCGGCCAGTGGGGGCCCTACCGGGTGCCCACCGTCCGGCTCGGCGACGCCGCCGCGCCCTGCCGGGACACCCGGGCGGCCAGCTGCCCGGTCCCCGGGCACCCCTGCCTCAGTGGTGTCGACCCGGACGAGGTGGTCGACGCGCTGCGGACGCTCGCCGTCAGCGGTGGTGGCCGACGATGAACATCCTGCTCTGGCACGTGCACGGTTCCTGGACCACGTCGTTCGTGCACGGCAGTCACCGCTACCTGATTCCGACCACACCCGACCGCGGCCCGTATGGCCTCGGCCGGGCCCGCACCTACCCCTGGCCGGACAGCGCGGTGGAGGTCACCCCGGAGGACCTGCCGGACACCGACGTCGACCTGGTCATCCTGCAACGGCCGGAGGAGATCGACCGGGCGCAGGAGTGGCTGCGCCGCCGCCCCGGCCGCGACCTGCCCGCGATCTACGTCGAACACAACACCCCGAAGGGCGACGTGCCGAATACCCGGCACCCGATGGCCGACCGCGACGACCTGCTCATCGCCCACGTCACCGGGTTCAACCAGATCTTCTGGGACACCGGCGCCACCCGCACCACGGTGGTCGACCACGGCATCGTCGCTCCCTCCGCGACCTACACCGGCGAGCTCGACCGACTCGCCGTGGTGATCAACGAGCCGGTACGACGAGGTCGGGTCACCGGCACCGACCTGCTGCCCCAGTTCGCCGAGATCGCGCCGCTGGACGTGTTCGGGATGGGCGTCGCCGGCCTGGCCGACCACCTCGGGCTGCCCGCCGACCGGCTCACCAGCCACGACGACGTGCCCCAGGACCGGATGCACGCCGAACTGGCCCGGCGGCGCGCGTACCTGCACCTGTGCCGGTGGACCTCGCTCGGGCTCAGCCTCATCGAGGCGATGGCGATCGGCATGCCGGTCGTCGCGCTCGCCACCACCGAGGCGGTGACGGCGGTGCCCCCGGAGGCGGGGGCCCTCGCCACCCGGACCGACACCCTGCTCGACGCCGCCCGCCGGTTCATCGCCGAACCGGCGACCGCGCGCCAGGCCGGCGCGGCGGCGCGAACCGCCGCGCGGGACAGGTACGGCCTCGACCGTTTCCTCGCTGACTGGGACCGGCTGCTGGAGGAGGAAGTATGCGGATCGCGATGATCTCGGAGCACGCCAGCCCGCTCGCCGTCCTCGGAGGGGAGGACGCCGGCGGTCAGAACACGCACGTCGCGGAGCTGTCCGCCGCGCTCGCCGCCGCGGGGCACGAGGTGCGGGTCTACACCCGCCGGGACGCGTTCGACCTGCCGGTGACCGTACGCAGCCCGGACGGGTACGACGTGGTGCACGTGCCGGCCGGCCCGGCCGAGCCGGTGGCCAAGGACGCGCTGTTGCCGCACATGCGGGAGTTCAGTCGGTGGCTGATCGAGCGCTGGCGGGGCGGGGACTGGGTGCCCGAGGTGATCCACGCGCACTTCTGGATGAGTGGTCTGGCGGCGTTGACGGCCGGTCGGCAGACCGGGGTGCCGGTGGTGCAGACGTACCACGCGTTGGGCACGGTGAAGCGCCGCTACCAGGGCGTACAGGACACCAGCCCGGCCCGGCGGGTGTCCTACGAGCGCGAGTTGGGCCGCTCGGTGGACCGGATCGTGGCGCAGTGCCGCGACGAGGTGGGCGAACTGGTCCGGATGGGGGTGCCCCGGTCCCGGATGACAGTGGTGCCGTCGGGGGTCAACCTCGGCACGTTCGCCCCGCTCGGGCCCGCCGCCGACCGCGATCCGGGACGCGCCCGGATCCTCACCGTGGGCCGGCTTGTCGAACGCAAGGGCTTCCAGACCGTGATCCGGGCGATGGCACTGGTGCCGGACGCCGAGTGCGTGGTCGTCGGCGGCCCACCCGAGGGGCTGCTGGAGACCGACCCGTACGCCCGGCGGCTGCGGGCCCTCGCCGAGTCGTGCGGGGTCACCGACCGGGTGCACCTGGTCGGCGCGGTGCCCCGGGAGGAGATGGGCCGCTGGTACCGCTCGGCGGACCTGCTGGTCGCCGCACCCTGGTACGAGCCGTTCGGGCTGACCCCGCTGGAGGCGATGGCCTGTGGGGTGCCGGTCGTCGGCACCGCCGTGGGCGGCATCCGGGACACCGTGGTCGACGGGACGACAGGTGACCTCGTGCCGGCCCGGGACCCGCAGGCGCTGGCCGCCGCGATCCAGGGCCTGCTCGACGACCGGATCAGGCGCTTCGCGTACGCGACGGCGGCGCGTGAGCGGGCACGGGCGCGGTACTCGTGGGCGGCCACCGCCGAGCGGCTGGTCGAGGTCTACAGCGAGGTGGCCGCCGTCCGCCGGCCGGCCCGGGTGGTGGCCTGATGCCGGCGGGGAGCCTGCTCGACACCCACCTGACGAACCTCGCGGCGGCGCTGGTGCCGTACCGGCGGTGTGAGTCGCAGCTGGCGCGCTGGGGTGCGGACCTGGCCCACCGGCTGGCCGCCGGGGGGCGCCTGCTGGTGGCCGGCAACGGCGGCAGCGCGGCGGAGGCCCAGCACCTCACCGCCGAGCTGGTCGGCAAGCTTCACCACGACCGTCAGCCGCTGTCCGCGATCGCGCTGCACGCCGAGACGAGCGCGCTCACCGCCATCGCCAACGACTACGGCTACACCGACGTGTACGCCCGTCAGGTGCGCGCACACGGTCGTCGCGGCGACGTCCTGCTGCTGCTCAGCACGAGCGGCACCAGCCCCAATCTGGTCCGTGCCGCCCAGGCCGCCCGCGACGTCGGCCTGACGACCTGGGCCCTCACCGGCAGGGCTCCCAATTCCCTCGCCGACGCCTGCGACGAGGTGCTGGCCGTGGCGTCGCCGGACACCCAGGTCGTCCAGGAGTTGCACCTGGTGACAAGTCATCTGCTCTGCGAGTACCTCGAACAGGAGTTGCCCGCCGCGCTGGCGGCAGTCGCCGATCCGGTGGCCGTCCACCCCGCGGCGGGGCAGCCGGCACCGGTGCGCACCGGCGTCGAGGTGGTGCTCGACGGTGGGCCCGGACAGCAGGTCGACGCGTGAGGATGGGGAGGCAAGCGTGAGGGGACCGGTGGTGGTGCTCGGGGACACCCTGCTCGACCGGGACGTGGAGGGGGTGGTGAACCGGCTCTGCCCGGACTCGCCGGTGCCGGTCCTGGACGAGACCGCCGCCAGCGACCGACCGGGTGGCGCCGGTCTGGCGGCGGTGTTCGCCGCCGCGCAGGGCGCCGAGGTGGTGCTGGTGACCGCGCTCGCCGACGATGCCGGCGGGGCCCGACTGAGCGCGCTGCTCGCCGCGGCCGGCGTGCAGGTGTTTCCGCTGGCCCTGTCCGGTGCGACGCCGGAGAAGATCCGGCTGCGGGCGCGGGGTCGGGTGCTGCTGCGCCACGACCGGGGCGGTGCGTCCGGGGAGCCGGGTCAGCCCTCCGACGAGGTGCTGCGGGTGATCGGCGCGGCGTCCGCGGTGCTGGTCAGCGACTACGGCCGGGGGGTGGCCCGGCAGCCCGCGCTGCGCGACGCGTTGTCCGCCACCCGCGCGCCGGTGGTGTGGGACCCGCACCCCCGTGGCCCGGCGGCGATCCCCGGCGTCCATCTGGCCACCCCGAACGAGTCGGAGGTGCGTGACCTGGTCCCCGCACTGCCCGGTGCCTCCCGGCTGGCCGCCGCGTCGCGCGGTGCGCAGGGGCTGCGGCGACGCTGGCGGGCCGGTGCGGTGGCGGTGACGCTGGGCGGGGACGGCGCGCTGCTCTGCCATGCCGGGTCGACGCCGTTGGTGGTGCCGACCCCGGGCAGCGCCGAGGGGGACACCTGCGGGGCCGGCGACCGGTTCGCGGCGGCCGCCAGTCTGGCGTTGGCCCAGGGCGCGCTGGTCTCCGAGGCGGTGCAGGCGGCGGTCGCCGAGGCGTCCGCGTACGTCGCCGGTGGGGGAGTGGCGGCGGCACTGCCGCCGCCGGCACGGCCCATGCCGACGAGCGTCGTCGGCCCGGGAGGTGACCGGGTGGGCGTCGCGCCGGTCGCCACGCTGCTTGCCGAGGTACGGGCCACCGGCGGCACGGTGGTGGCCACCGGCGGTTGCTTCGACCTGCTGCACGCCGGGCACGTGGCCACCCTGCAGGCCGCCCGACAACTCGGCGACTGCCTGATCGTCTGCGTGAACTCGGACGCCAGCGTGGCCGGGCTGAAGGGGCCGGATCGACCGGTGATGTCCGAGGGCGACCGCGCTCGGCTGCTGGCCGCCCTGAGCTGTGTCGACGCGGTCCTCATCTTCGACGAGCCGACCCCGGACGCGGCCCTGTCCTGGGTCCGACCGGACATCTGGGTCAAGGGTGGCGACTACGCCACCGGCGGTGGCGATGCCGCCGCCACCCTGCCGGAGGCGGAGGTCCTGAAACGGTGGGGCGGGAACACGGTGGTGGTGCCCTACCTGGACGGTCGCTCCACCACCGACATGATCGTCCGGACGCTCGCGGAGCGGACCCGATGACCGCCACGCGGCCGGGTGCCGGGCCCACCGTCCTGGTCACCGGTGGTGCCAGTGGGCTCGGTGCCGCGGTGGTCGCCGCGGTGGCCGCCTCCGGTGGGCGGCCGGTCGTCCTGGACCGGCAACCGCCGGCCGACGGGGTGTCCTGGACCGAGTGCGACCTGGCCGACACCCGGGCCGCCGAGGTGGCCACCCAGCACCTCGCCGAGCAGGCCGGCGGCCTGGACGCGGTGGTCACCGCCGCGGGAACGGACGTCCCGGGTCGACTCGCCGACGTGCCGGGGGAGACCTGGGACCGGATCATCGCCGTGGATCTGCTGGCCACCGCGGCGGTGATCCGGGCTGCCCTGCCGTTCCTGCTGACGTCCCGGGGCCGCATCGTCACGGTCGCCTCCACGCTGGGCGTCAAGGCGGTCAGCGACGCCACCGCCTACTGCGCGGCGAAGTTCGGTGTGGTCGGCTTCACCCGCGCCCTCGCCGCCGAGCTCGCCGGTCAGGTCGGCGTCACGCTGCTCATCCCCGGCGGGATGCGCACGTCCTTCTTCGACGAGCGCGACCCGCAGTACAAGCCGGGGCCGGACGCGATCCTCAACGATCCCGCCGACACCGCCGCCGCGATCATGTTCGCGCTCAACCAGCCGCCCGGCTGCGCGGTGCGGGAGCTGGTGGTCTGCGCCGAGCAGGAGACCTCGTACCCGTGATCCTCGTGCTGCGCGCCCTCGGCGTCGGCGACCTGGTGACCGCGGTGCCCGCGCTGCGGGCGCTGCGGGCCGCGTACCCCGGTCGGGAGTTGGCGCTCGCCGCGCCCGCCTGGCTGGCCCCGCTCGTCGACCTGGTCGGCGGTGTCGACCGGCTGGTGGACACCGCCGGGCTGGACCGGCCGCCGCGGGTCGGGTCGGCGGTGTCGGTCGCGGTGAACCTGCACGGGCGCGGCCCGCGGTCGCACCGGGTGCTGGCGACCACCCGACCCGGTCGGCTGCTCGCCTTCGCCAACGCCGACGCCGGCCACGTCGACGGTCCGCGGTGGTCCGTCGACGAGCACGAGGTGGACCGGTGGTGTCGGCTGCTGTCCTGGTACGACATCGCGGCCGACCGCACCGACCTCGGTCTGCGTCGGCCCGGGGCGACCGGGCTGCCCACCGGTGTCACAGTGCTGCACCCCGGCAGCAAGATCGCCGCCAAGCGGTGGCCCGCGCGGCGGTTCGCCGCGCTGGCCCGGGCGCTCACCGAGCAGGGCCACCGGGTGTTGCTCACCGGCTCGGCCGACGAACGGGCGTTGGCGGCGCGGGTGGCCGACGCGGCCGGCCTGGGGCCCGACCAGGTGCTGGCCGGGCGGACCGACCTCGGCGCGCTCGCCGCGCTGGTGGCCGGTGCCCGTCTGGTGGTCAGCGCGGACACCGGGGTGGCCCACCTGGCCACCGGGTTCGGTACGCCGTCGGTCGTGCTGTTCGGGCCGGTGCCGCCGGCGCACTGGGGGCCGCCGGTGGACCGCCCCCGGCACCGGGTGCTCTGGGCCGGCGAGGGCGATTGGCCGGGGTGGGACGGGGTAGGAAGCCACCCGACGATGGCGGCTCTGCGCACCGACGAGGTGCTGGCCGCCGTGGCCGAGGTGGAATGGGTGGTGCGGGTCTCCGGTGCGGTTGCGGCGTAGCGACCCGGGTGGACCGGGGTACGGACGGCGCCGGCGCGGACGGGGCTGGCTCTTCGTCGACCCGGCCGGAGATCCGGTTCGGGACCCGCAGGTGCTGGCCCGGCTGCGGGAGCTGGTCATCCCGCCGGCCTGGCAGAACGTCTGGATCGCGCCGCACGCCAACGGGCACATCCAGGCGATCGGGATCGACGCGGCCGGGCGCAAGCAGTACGTCTACCACCCACGGTGGCGGGAGAAGCAGGACGAGGCGAAGTTCGACCACATGCTGGAGGTGGCCCGACGACTGCCGGCGCTGCGCGAGCGGGTGGGGCGGGACCTGGACGGCCGGGGGCTGGGCCGGGACCGGGTGCTGGCCACGGTGGCCCGTCTGCTGGACATGGGGATGTTCCGGGTCGGCAGCGACCAGTACGCGGCCGGCGACGACCCGACGTACGGGGTGTCCACCCTGCGCCCCGAGCACGCCCGGTCCCGGGGCGGCTGCGTGGTCTTCGTGTTTCCCGCGAAGGGTGGCATCGAGCAGGTACGCCGGATCGAGGACCCGGAGCTGTGCCAGGTGTTGCTCAATCTGCGCAGCCGCCGGCGACGGGCCGACCGGCTGTTCGGCTACTGGGACGGCCGGGAGTGGCGCGACGTGCGCAGCGACGAGGTCAACGGCTACCTGCGCGACGCCAGCGGCGGCGAGATGACCGCCAAGGACTTCCGCACCTGGCACGCCACGGTGCTCGCCGCCACCGAGTTGGCCACCGCCGGCCCGGCTCGCTCGGTGACGGCCCGGCGCAAGGCGGTGGTCGCCGTGATGCGCGAGGTGGCCGGCCTGTTGGGCAACACCCCGACGGTGGCCCGTGCGTCGTACGTGGACCCGCGGGTGGTCGACCTCTACCACGACGGGGTGGTGGCGTCGGTGGACCCGCGGGCACCCCGCGAGGAGGCCGAGCGGGTCGTCCTGGAGTTGCTGGAGAAAGCCTGACCGGGCCGCGGGCTCAGGTCGCCGCTCGCCGTTGGATCAGGGCGTCGACGCCGTCGAGGATCCGGTCCAGGCCGAAGGTGAACTCGTCATCGGGGTCGTCGTCCTGGTTGAGCACCCCGGCGGCCAGCACCCGTTGCAGGGCCGGAAAGCGGGCCGGGTCGATGAGCTGGGCCAGCAGTCGGCCGTACGCCGGCATCATCTCACTCGGCTTGGCGCCGGTGGCCTGGCTGCCCTCGGCGATCTGGGACGCGAGGGTGGCCTCGTTGCGCACGTACCCGGTGAGCAACAGCAGCGTGGACATCTTCTCGCCCTCGGCGAGCGCGGTGCCGTCGAGGCAGCGCAGCCCGTCCTCCATCCAGCCGAGTTGCTGCGGGGTGATCGGTGGGCCGGTGATGGGCACGTGCAGTAGCCAGAATCGTTGCCGCAGCACGTCGTGCTCGGCCCAGGCCCACCGGGTCAGCCCGGCGCGCCAGTCGGTGTCCGGCGGGGGCGGGCCGGGCGACGGGCCGTACCCGGCGTCCACCATGAGGGTCAGCAGCTCGTCCTTCGAGCCGACGTAGCGGTAGAGGGCCATCGTGGCGGCGCCCAACTCCTTGGCCACCCGGCTCATCGAGACCGCGGCCAGCCCGTCGGCGTCGGCCACGCGTACGGCGGCGTCCACGATGGCGGGCACGCTCATGCCGGGCCGGGGGCCCTTGGGGGGCCGGTCCCGCAGTCCCCAGGCGTACTCGATGGCCGGCGGTAGAACCGGCCCGCTGTCGTCTGTCTTCGCCGCCACTTTTCCTCCTTGCCTCGCCATCCTAGTTCTGCGTATGGTCTACGCATAACAGCGTACGCCATACGCAGAAGGGGACTGGATCATGACGACGATGACCACACCGGCACCGCGGGCGGGCCGGCGGGAGTGGATCGGGCTCACGGTGCTGATGCTGCCGCTGCTCCTGGTCTCGATGGACGTCTCGGTGCTCTACTTCGCCGTCCCGTTCATCAGCGAGGAACTACGTCCCACCGCCACCCAACAGCTGTGGATCTTCGACACGTACGGCTTCGTACTGGCCGGGCTGCTCATCACGATGGGCGCACTGGGTGACCGGATTGGCCGCCGCCGACTCCTGCTCCTTGGCGCGACCGCGTTCGGGGCGGCGTCGCTGCTCGCCGCGTACGCCGACAGCGCCGCGACGCTGATCGCCGCGCGCGCCGTCCTCGGCATCGGCGGGGCCACCCTGATGCCCTCCACGCTCGCCCTGGTCCGCAACATGTTCCACGACGCGAAGCAGCGCGGCACCGCGATCGGCATCTGGACCGCCACCCTCACCGGCGGCATCGCCATCGGGCCGGTGCTCAGCGGCATCCTGCTGGAGCATTTCTGGTGGGGCTCGATCTTCCTGATCAACATTCCGGCGATGCTGCTGCTGCTCCTGCTCGTCCCGTTCCTGGTGCCCGAGTTCCGCAGCCCGGCGACCGGGCGGTTCGACCTGCTCAGCGCCGCACTGTCGCTCGGCGCGCTGCTGCCGGTGATCTACGGCATCAAGGAGATGGCCCGCGACGGGGTCAGCGCGCCACGGGTGCTCGTCATCGTGGCCGGCCTGCTGGTGGGCGCGCTGTTCCTGCACCGGCAGCGGACCCGGGCGTACCCGATGGTCGACCTCGCGTTGTTCCGCCGCCGCGGCTTCGCCGGGTCGCTCGCGGTCAACGTGCTGGCGATGTTCGCCATCGTCGGCTTCGCCATCTTCACCACCCAACACCTCCAGTTGGTGCTCGGCCTGAGCCCGCTGCGCGCGGCACTGTGGAGCCTGGTGCCGTCCCTCGCGGTGGGCGGAGTCGCACCGGCCGCCGCCGCGCTCGCCCAGCGCGTCGAACGGGCGTACCTGATCGGTGCGGGCTTCGCGATCGCGGTGCTCGGTTTCGCGGTGCTGACCCAGGTCACGCCGGACTCGGCGCTGTGGGTGCTGCTGGTCGGCGCCAGCATCTACGCGGGCGGCCTGGTGCTGGTGATGTCGCTCGTCACCGAACTGGTCCTCGGCGCGGCACCGCCCGAGCAGGCCGGCGTCGCGTCGGCGCTGACCGAGTCCAGCAGCGAACTGGGCGGCGCCCTGGGGATGGCCCTCCTCGGCAGCGTGGGCGCGGCGGTCTACCGGCGGGAGGTGCTCGACGGGCTGCCCGCCGGGCTGCCGGAAGGCGCCCGCGACGCGGCCCGGGAGACGCTGGGCGGTGCCCTGGCCGTGGCCAACGGGCTGCCCGCCGACCTGGGCGACGCGGTACTGCACGCCGCCCGGGTCGCCTTCACCGACGGTCTGCACCTGGCCGCGATCGCGGCAATGCTGGCGATGCTGCTGGGCGCGGTGGCCGCGCTGACCACGCTGCGCGGCGTCCGACCGGCCGACGTACCCGGGGCGCTGCCGGCCGACCCGCCCGCGACCGGGGCGCTGCCGGCGGCTTCGGCGCCGGGCGCGGCTTCGGCGTCGCGCGCCGGGGCGTCGGCCGAGGCGTAGCCGACCGACATGATCGACTCGGTTTCCTGAAAAGCGGGCCGTCCCAGACGTGGGGAAGCCGCGGTTTTCAGGAGACCGAGTCGATCAAGCGCCAGGAGGCCGGCCGAGTCGACAGGCCGGTCGGTCAGTCGGTGAGCACGTGCGCGAGCCGGTCGCGGAAGCGCCGCTCGGAATCGCTGACGGTCTCGCCCCCGATGCCCAGCAGCCCGCCGCTGGACGCGGCGCCCACCACCTGCTCGGCGATCTTCACGAGCCAGTGCTTGTACGCCCCGGCCTCGCCCTCGTCGACCCGCGCGGCCAGCAACGCGCCGGCCTCGCCGGCCCGCAGCAGCACGTCGTCGATGTACGCCGCGGGGTCGGCGGGCGCGATGGCCGGCAACTCCTCGCCGGTGTCCGGGTCACCGACCCGGGTGACGATCTCGCCGGCCACGGCGGCGACCAGCGGGCTGGCCGACTCCCGACCAGCGGAGATGGTCTCCAACCCGGCCGCGGTCTCCGCCATGGTCCGGCGGGTGCCGTCGGACTCGGCGGCGCTCGCCGCGGTCAGCACCGACTGCGGCAGGCCGACCAGCAGCCCCCACTCCCCGTCGGAGAAACCGAACCCGGTGTACGCCGGCTGCTCGATCACGGCAACGCCCCTTCCGCCCTGCTCAGTGTGGTCAATCCACGGGCCCCGCACCGGTGCCCGGGTCAGGCTAGTCCAGGGTCAGCAGGCCCTGTTCGGACACCACGCGCACCGACAACGTCTTGTACCCGACCTCATCGAAGAGAACCGTCATCTTGTCGTCCTCGTAGGAGAGCACCATGCCGCGCCCCCACTCCGGGTGACGCACCTGGCTGTGCACCGGGAACGGCCCGACCGCGCCCTGGTCGGCGACGCTGGTGCCGGCGTGGCAGTTGTCGCAGTGCCCGCAGACCTCGGCCATCTGCTCACCGAAGTAGGCCAGCAGGGTCTGCCCCCGGCAGGCGCTGGTCTCGGCGAAGGCCCGCATCATGTCGGTGCGGGACCGGGTCACCGTCTGCTGGCGCTCCGCCTCGGCCAGTGCCGCCGCGGCGGCCTCGGTCGGGTTGGGGGAGTAGCGGGGCGCGCCGACGCGCTGCCGGGCCCGCGGCTCGGCCGCGCCGATCTGCTCCAGCAGGGAGAGATACTGGCCCAGCTTGCGCGGCCCGAGGCCGGTGGTCTCGCGCAGTTCGGTCTTGGTGGCCGGCTTGCGCCGCAGCAGCGCGGCCAGGTCGCGTAGCTCGTCGGCGTCCGGCAGGCCGCCGCTGAAGAAGCGTTGCAGGCCCACGTCCTCGGCCCGCCAGAGCAGCAGCACCCGGGCCGGTTGCCCGTCGCGCCCGGCCCGGCCGATCTCCTGGAAGTAGCTGTCCGGCGAGTCCGGCAGTGCCATGTGCACCACCCAGGCGATGTTCGGCTTGTCGATGCCCATGCCGAACGCCGAGGTCGCCACCATGATGGGGACCTCGTCGGCGAGGAACGCCTCGTGCAGCTCCGCGCGGGCTCCGGCGGGCATGCCGCCGTGGTAGAACTGCGCCGGGAAGCCGGCGTCGGTCAACCGGGTGGCCAGTTCCTCGGCGGCGCGGCGGGTCGGCACGTAGATGATGCCCGGCCGCCCCTCGTCGCGCAGCATCGTCATCAGGCGCCGCCACCGGTAGTCCTCGTCGGGGCAGTGCGTCACCTCGACGAACAGGTTGGGCCGATCCAGCCCGGAGACCACCACCTCCGGGTCGTGCAGCCGCAGCCGGGCGATGATGTCGTCGCGTACCGGCGGGGAGGCGGTGGCGGTCAGCGCGACCACCGGCGGCCGGCCGATGCCCTCGATCAGGTGCCCGAGCGCCAGGTAGTCCGGCCGGAAGTCGTGCCCCCAGGCCGAGATGCAGTGCGCCTCGTCGATCGCCACCAGCGCCGGCCTCAGCGCGGCGACCTCGGCCATCCGGTCCGGGTTGCTCAGCTGCTCCGGTGTGATGAACAGGAACTCCGCCCGACCCTCGCGGATCTCGGTGATCGCCTGGGCCTGTTGGGTGGGCGACTCGTTCGAGCTGATCCGCACCGCCCGCAGCTCCGGGCGTTGCCGCTCGTTGAGCGAGGCGATCTGGTCCTGTTGGAGGGCCAGCAGCGGGGAGATCACCACGGTGGGGCCGGGGATCAGACTGGCCGGAATCTGGTAGATGGCCGACTTGCCGGCACCGGTGGGCAGCACCACCAGGGCGTCACGTCGCTTCATCACCGCGCGCATGGCGGCCAGTTGGTTGGGCCGCAGCGCCTTCCAGCCGAAAAGGCTGCGGGCCGCGCGGCGCAACGTCATCGAGTGCGTGGACAGTTTCATCGAGGGCCGGAGGTACCCGAGCCCATGACCGCCGAAACGCATCCGGACGATCATGGGCTCTCGGTGATCCGCGGGTCAGCGCAGCCTGGGCAGGACCTCGCGCTGGTAGAGGTCGAAGAGGCCCTGGTAGTGCGGGCCGGTGTTGGCGACGTAGACCTCGTCGAAGCCGGCCTTGGCGTACTTGTCGATCATCTCCAGGTGGGCGTCGACGCTGTTGCCGCAGACGAACGCCTTCTGCACCATCTCCGGCTCGACCAGCTCGGCGGCCTGCTCGAAGTGTCGCGGTGAGGGGAGCACCTGGGACAACTCGCCCGGCACCCCGGCGTTGGGCCAGCGCTCGTACGCGATGCGCACGCCCTCGTCCTCGCTGTCGGCGTACGCCGCCTTGAACCCGGCCTGGCACGGCTTGTCGCCGCCGCCGTTCTCGCGGAAGCGCCGGACCATGTCGCCGTCGGGCATGGTGCTCACGTAGCCGTCGCCGATCCGGGCGGCCAGGTCGATGGCCTTCGGGCCGAAGCCGGAGACGTAGATCGACGGTGGCGTGTCGGGCAGCGTGTAGATCCGGGCGTTCTCCACGGTGTAGTGCTTGCCGCGGTGGTTGACGAAGCCGCCGCCCCACAGCTCGCGCAGCACCTCGACGGCCTCCTCCAGCATCTCCAGCCGGACGTCGGCCTGCGGCCAGGCATCGCCGAAGATGTGCTCGTTGAGGGCCTCGCCGGTGCCGACGCCGAGCACGAAACGCCCGCCGTGCAGCACCGCGCTGGTGGCCGCCGCCTGGGCGATCACGGCCGGGTGGATCCGCACAGTCGGGCAGGTCACCGCGGTGGTCACCGGCAGCGAACAGACCTGGCTGAGCGCGCCGATCATCGACCAGACGAAGGGGCTCTGGCCCTGTGCGTCCACCCAGGGGTGGTAGTGGTCGGAGATCCACAGCGCCTCGAAGCCGGCCCGTTCGGCACCACGTGCCTGTTCCAGCAGCTCGGCCGGTGTGAACTCCTCACTGGACAGAAAGTATCCGATCTTCATCGCTTTCCCTTCGGCGCGCGGACCTGCTGATGGGAAAGCCGTACCCCGGTCGGGGTCGGTCACACCCGGCTCGAAGAGCCGAAAGCGCTCAGCGTCGACCGAACATCGCCCGGATCGCGGCGAGCAGCAGCAGGGCGCCGACCACCAGGCCGAGCAGGCGTACACCGGGGATGTCGGCCGGGCTCGTCGCGTCGGCCAGCAGGGCGGGGTCCATCCCCGCACTCTCCCGCCGAGCGGGCCGTCGGGCAACTGTAAGGTTTATTGACTATTGAATCGCTCGGTGTGACCATGGCATGACCGCCTGCCGGTGGCGGTGCGCCGAGGGCGCGCGAGAGATGGGGTACGGGGGCCGCATGAGCGAGCGCAACCAGCGGGTCGACGGGGGTGCACCGACGCCGGTGATCAAGGCCGAGTGCCAGGAGGGGGTGGCGTGAGCACACCCACCGGGCACCTTCCGGCCCTCGCCGCCGCCGTCCTCCAGCCCGGGTTCGTCGGCACCACCCCGCCACCGTGGGTGTGCCGCTGGCTCGGTGCGGGCCTCGGCTCGGTGGTGCTCTTCGCCCGCAACGTCGTCGACCCCGAGCAGGTGGCCGCTCTGACCGCGACACTGCGCGCCGAACGCCCGGACGTCATCGTGGCGATCGACGAGGAGGCCGGCGACGTCACCCGACTGGAGTCGGTCCACGGCAGCTCCCGGCCCGGCAACTTCGCCCTCGGCGTGGTCGACGACCCCGAGCTGACCGAGGCGGTCGCCCGGGACCTCGGCGTCGAGCTGGCCGCGGCGGGGGTCACCCTCAACTACGCACCGGACGCCGACGTCAACTCCAATCCGGCGAACCCGGTGATCGGCGTCCGCTCGTTCGGCGCCGACCCGGCGCTGGTCGCCCGGCACACCGCCGCCTGGATTCGCGGCCTCCAGGCCGGTGGCGTGGCGGCCTGCGCCAAGCACTTCCCCGGGCACGGCGACACCCGCGTCGACTCCCACCTCGACCTGCCCCGGATCACCGCCGACCGGGACCGGCTGGACACCTGCGAGCTGGTCCCGTTCCGGGCCGCCGTCGCGGCCGGGGTGCAGGCGGTGATGACCGGCCACCTGCTGGTGCCCGCGCTCGACCCGCACCTGCCGGCCACGCTGAGTCAGCGCATCCTGGGTGGGCTGCTCCGCGACGAGATGGGCTTCTCCGGGGTGGTGGTGACCGACGCGGTGGAGATGCGCGCGGTCGCCGACCGGTACGGCTTCGCCGGTGCGACGGTCCGCGCCCTCGCCGCCGGTGCCGACGCCATCTGCATCGGCGGCGAACGGGCCGACGAGCAGTCGGCCCTGGAGCTGCGCGACGCCATCGTGGCCGCCGTCGTCTCCGGGGAACTGCCCGAGGAACGCCTCGCCGAGGCCGCCAAGCGCGTCGGTCAACTCGCCGCCTGGACGGTGGCCGCCCGCACGGCCGGTTCGGTCGGAGCCCGCGACGCCGCCGACGTCGGGCTGGTCGCCGCCCGTCGGGCCGTCCGGGTCACCGCCGACCGGGCCGCGACGGTCGCGTTGCCGTTGACCCGGGCGGCGTACGTCGTCGAGTTCGAGCCGCTGCGCAACATCGCCATCGGCGCGGAGACCCCGTGGGGCATCGGCGCGCCGCTGGGCGAGCTGCTGCCCGGCACGAGCACCGTCCGCTACGCCGAACCCGACGTGCCGGCCGACCCGGGCGCCGGGGCGGGCGAGCGTCCCCTGGTGCTGGTGGTCCGGGACCTGCACCGGCACGACTGGATGCGCGACGCCGTGCGGCGCGCGTTGGCCGCCCGACCGGACGCGGTGGTGGTCGAGCTGGGCGTGCCCGAGGTGGTCACCGGAGCGGTGCACCTGGCCACCCACGGCGCCACCCGGGCCAGTGGACGGGCCGCCGCCGAGGTGCTGACCGGCGCCCGCTGACCGGCCCGCCTACGGAAGGTCGGCCACCAGGTCGGCGTACTCCGGGTGCTTCTCGATGAACGCGGCCATGAAGGGGCACTGCGGCACCACTGTGGTGCCGCGTGCCCGGACCTGGTCCAGGGTGCCCCGGATCAACGCCCCGCCCACCCCCTTGCCCTGGAAGCCCCGGTCCACCTCCGTGTGCGTGAAGACCAGGACCTCCCCCCGCATCAGGTACGCGGTGAAGCCGGCCAGCGCGTCGTCCACCAGGATCTCGAAGCGGTGCTTCGCCGGGTTGTCCTCGACCAGGGTGCTCATCCGGCCATTCTCCCCGCGCCGTCGACCAGCGCGTCCAGTTCGGTGAGCAAGCGGTCCACCTCGTCGGTGGTGTTGTAGTGGTAGATGCTGGCCCGCACCGCGCCGCCGCTGTCGCGCAGACCCATCAGCTGGAAGTACTCGTAGGCGTAGTAGTCGCCGACGGACAGGCAGAACCCGGCGGCGCCCAACGCCTCCTGGGTGGCCGCCGGCGACATCCCGGCGACCCGGAACGAGACAGTCGGGCAGCGCCGGGCCGGCGAGCCGTACACGGTGATCGCCGGCCGCCGTACCAGCCCGGCGAGCAGCCGATCCAGCAGCGCCTCCTCGTGCGCCTGGGCGGCGGCCAGCCCGGCCCGCAGCCGCGTACGCCGGTCGCCGACCGCGTCCGGGTCCAGGCCCGCCAGGTGGTCCACCGCCGCGGTCACACCGGCCAGGAGCGGGAAGCTCGGCGTGCCGTACTCGAACCGGTCCGGCACCGCGTCGGAGGACGGCACCAGCTTCGCCGGGCGCAGCGCCGCCCAGCGGGCCGGGTCGGCCACCATCGCCGCCAGGTGCGGCCCGGACCACTTGTACGCGCTGGTGACCAGCACGTCGGCACCGAGCGCGCTCAGGTCGGTCGGCCCGTGCGGGACCGAGTGCACCCCGTCGACGCAGACCAGCGCGCCGACCGCGTGGGCGATCTTGGCGATCGCCGGCACGTCCGGCATGGTGCCGATGGCGTTGCTGCCGGCGGTCACCGCGACGAGCCGGGTGCGCTCACCGACCAGGTCGGTGTACTGGGCCGCGGGCAGCTCGCCGGTCTGCCGGTCGACCTCGGCCCAGCGCACGGTCGCGCCGGCCGCCTCGGCGGCCTGCACCCACGGACGGACGTTCGCGTCGTGGTCGAGCCGGGACACCACCACCTCGTCACCCGGGCGCCAGGTCGCGCCGAGCGTGCGGGCCAGGGTGTACGTCAGCGCGGTGGCACTCGGGCCCAGCACCACCCCGGCCGGGTCGGCGCCGAGCAGGTCGGCCACCGCCGCGCGGGCCTCGGCCACCAGCTCCAACGACCGGCGACCCGGCACGTTGGCGGCGCTGCGGTTGCCGACCGCCGTCCGCATGGCGTCGGTGACCGCGTCGATCACGCCGGCGGCGGTCTGGGTGCCACCGGCCCCGTCGAAGTGCACGAAACCCTCGGTCAGGGCGGGGTAGGCGGCCCGGGTGCGGGCGATGTCGAAGGGCATGTCCCGGACCCTAGCCGGTGCTCCTGGTGCCCTGGTCAGCCGGCGGTGGATCACCATCGGGTGAGGGCGTCGCGGACGTCTCGTACTCTTGGCGGGGTGACGAACCGACCCGCCACCATCTCCCTGCCCCCCGCCCGCCGCGCCGCCGGTCTGTTCGCCGGTCTGGCGCTCGGCCTCGCCGTGCTCGCCGGTTGCAGCTCGCAGGGCGCCTCCACCGACTGCGGTCTGGACGCCTGCACCGTCACCTTCGAGCGGGGTGTCGACGCGAGCGCCACCATCCTGGGCGTCGAGGCCAAGCTGGTCGGCGCCGAGGGCGACCAGGTGACCGTCGAGGTCGCCGGTGAGCAGCTCACCCTCACCACCGGGCAGCAGGCCGCCGAGGCTGGAGGCTTCGCCGTCACCCTGGACAGCGTCACCGACCAGCAGGTCAAGATCCGCGTGGCGCGCAACCCGGGCAGTTGACCTGGGCGGGCGGTGGCGGGTAGACGTTTGGGGATCTCCAGAATCGGAGATTGTGGCGGCATGTCACTTACCCGTAGCGCCGAAGCCACCGCCTCCCGAACGGCGGACAGCCGGTGGCTGGAAGTTCTCGCCCGGGCCGGCTTCATCGGCTACGGCATCGTCCACCTCCTCTTCGCCTGGTTGGCGTTGCAGATCGCGTTCGGCACGTCGTCCGACGACGGCGACCAGTCCGGCGCGCTGCGTACCCTCTCCGCACAGCCCCTGGGTAAGTTCCTGGTCATCGCCGTCGCGGTCGGCCTGCTCGCCATGGCGATCTGGCAGGCGCTGGAGGCGGCGGTCGGGCACCGCGCCGAGCGCGGCAGGGAACGGGTCATCGAGCGACTCGCCTCGGCCGGCCGGACCATCGTCTACCTCTACTTCGCCTGGACCGCCTTCAAGGTCTTCAAGGATGTCGGCTCGAACAGCGCCGACCAGCAGGAGGCCCTGACCGGCAAACTGATGACCTCCAGCGGCGGCCGCTGGCTGGTCGGCCTGGCCGGGCTGGTGCTCGCCGCGATCGGTGTCGGCCTGGTCATCTACGGGGCCGTCAAGCGGTTCGAGAAGCACCTGAAGACCGGCGAGATGAGCGCCAAGACCCGGACGCTGGCCCGCCGGCTGGGCATGGCCGGTTACATCGCCAAGGGCGTCGCGTACGGCATCGCCGGTCTGCTGGTCATCGTGGCGGCGGTGAACTACGACCCGGAGAAGGCCCGTGGTCTGGACGCCGCGCTGCACGCGCTGCGCGAGCAGTCGTACGGCGTGTTCCTGCTGACCCTGGTCGCCCTGGGCATCGCCGCCTTCGGTGTCTACTGCTTCCTCCAGTCCCGGTACCGCAAGGTCTGAGCTGGTCGATTCCAGGAACGTCGGGCACTCTTGGGCTTTTGCCCGAAGTGCCCGACGCTCTGTCGAAGGGAAGCACCGAAACCGTGCAGAGTTATCTCGAAACGGCCGTCGCCGCGCTGGTCGCGGCGGCGGTCGCCCTGTTCCTGGTCGAGGTCGTCCACCGGTTGACCCGGCGGTTCGGCCGCCGATCCCAGCTGTTGACCGAGTTGACCGACCACGCGCACCGCCCGTTCCAGGTGGCCGGGACGGTCCTGGCCGTGCAGTTCGCCGTCCGGTTCAGCACCGGGTACGCGGTTGGCGAGACCTGGCGCCGGCAGCTCCTGCACCTGCTCATCCTGGCCGTCATCGCCACCACCGCCTGGCTGGTCGCCGCCCTGCTGGTCGTCGTCGAGGACACCGCGCTGGCCCGGTTCCGGGTCGACGTGCCCGACAACCGGCACGCCCGGCGGGTCCGGACCCAGGTGGTGATGCTGCGTCGCCTGACCATCGCGGTGATCGTCATCCTGACCGTCGGCGTGATGCTGATGACCTTCCCGAGCGTGCGGGGCATCGGCGCCGGTGTGCTGACCTCGGCCGGTGTGGTCGGTGTGGTGGCCGCGCTCGCCGCGCAGAGTCTGCTCGGCAACGTCTTCGCCGGCCTTCAGCTCGCCTTCAGCGACGCCGTCCGGCTCGACGACGTGGTCGTCGTCGAGGGGGAGTGGGGTCGGATCGAGGAGCTGACCCTCAGCTACGTCGTGGTGCAGATCTGGGACGACCGGCGGTTGATCCTGCCCACCTCGTACTTCACCAGCAAGCCGTTCCAGAACTGGACCCGGACCGAGTCGGCGGTGCTCGGCACCGCCGAGTTCGACGTGGACTGGTCGGTGCCGGTGCAGACCATGCGGGAGGAGCTGCGCCGCCTGGTCGAGGGCACCGAGCTGTGGGACGGGCGGGTCTGCGTCCTGCAGGTCACCGACGCCACCGGCGGGATGGTGCGGCTGCGTGCCCTGGTCAGCGCCGCCGACGCGGGCAGTCTGTGGGACCTGCGTTGCCTCGTCCGCGAGCACCTGGTGGCCTGGATCCGGGACAACCGCCCGACGGTGATGCCCCGGCTGCGTACCGAGCTGGGCGACGCCAACAGCAACCTGCCCTGGCAGTGGGTGCAGCCGCGCCGCCCGCCGCGCCGCCTGTCCGACACCGAGGCGCCCGACGACGCCCGCGTCTTCGGCGGCAGCGACGACGGCGACGCCCGCAGCGAAGCCTTCGTAGGCCCCGAAGAGCGTTGATCATGAGGTTATTGCCATCCCACCCGGCGTGTCGGGGCAATAACCTCATGATCAGCAGCTCGGTGGGGTGGGTTGGGAGGTTTGTTTGGGCTTGGGTGGGGGATGTGCTGCCGGACTTCTCTGGCGTGATCGCCCGGAAGCCGAACCTTCGGCGCGGCGTCGGACAACGGGAACGGTGGGCCGCTCGCCGCGTTTTAGGATTGACGAGCGGCAACTCCGGGCATACAGCGCGGTGATAGGGAAAGGAGGACAGCATGGCTGACGTGGCGAACGCCCGCACATCCCACAACGGGAGCGAGCCCTCCACCGCCGAGTTGGTGCAGCGGGCCACCGAGCAGGTCTCCCGTCTCATTCGGGACGAACTGGCGCTGGCCCGGGCGGAGTTGACCCAGAAGGGCAAGCACGCGGGCATCGGGATCGGCCTGTTCGGCGGCGGCGGCGCGCTGGCGTTCTTCGGCCTGGGTGCCCTGGTCGCCACGGCGATCCTGCTGCTCGACCTGGTGCTGCCCGCCTGGGCCGCCGCGCTGATCGTGGCGGTGGCCTGTTTCCTGGTGGCCGGCGTTCTCGCCCTGGTGGGCAAGAAGCAGGTCAGTCGGGCCGTCCCGCCGGTGCCGGCGGCCACGGTCCGCAGCCTCCGGGCCGACGTGGACACCGTCACCGCCGCGGTGAAGGACAGGGGGCGGCAATGACCGGCAACGGGACCGGCGACACGGAGGCCCTCCGCGAGGAGATCCGCCGCACCCGGGTCGAGTTGGGCGAGACGATGGAGGCGTTGGCCGCCAAGGCCGACGTCAAGGCCCGCCTGAAGGAGTCCGCCGAGCAGGCCAAGGAGCGGATGCGCGAGCAGGCGGCGCAGACCGTGGCCCGGGTTCGCGGGCAGGCCGTGCGGGGCGTCGGGATGGCGCGGGCACAGGCCTACGAAAAGGGTGGGTTGGTACGCGCGCAGGCGTATGACAAGGGTGGGTTGGTGCGCCGCAACCCGGTGCCGTGGGCGGCCATCGCGGCCGGTGCGGTGGCCACCGTGGTGGTGCTGATGATCGTGCGGGGGAGGCGTAGGTGAGCAAGAGCATCGGTAGGGTCGCGTACCGGCCGGTCGGCGTGTTGTTGGGTATCGCCGCGGGCACGGTGGCGGGTGCGATCTTCCGGCAGGTCTGGAAGGTCACCGCGGGCGACGGTGAGGCGCCCAGCGCGACGGACGAGGATCGCGGCTGGGGTGAGGTGCTGGCCGCCGCGGCGTTGCAGGGCGCCATCTTCGCCGTGGTCCGGGCTGCTGTGGACCGCGGTGGCGCGGTCGGCGTCCGACGGATGACCGGCAGTTGGCCAGACTGATCGCCGGCGACTTCAGCCCCCTCCCCGCATCGATGGGAAGGGGGCTTTCGCATGACATCGGACGCCGCCCAGCGGATCTCAGGCATCCGTCAGGTCACATGTCGGAGAAATTCGTTCCAGGGGTCGTGACAGACTTTTTGCGTACGTGATTTGCTGGTCCACGCTGTTGCGAGATGGCGTGGGTTGAGAGAAGTCTCCTTCGTGGGGCCGCCTCAGACGCCGCTGCTCGAAAACGGCCAATTGGCCGCACGGCGTGCACGGCCACCAGTTGTTAGAAGGAGATACACATGGCTCAGGGAACCGTGAAGTGGTTCAACGCTGACAAGGGCTTCGGCTTCATCACCGTCGATGGTGGGGGTGCTGACGTGTTCGTCCACTTCTCGGCCATCCAGACCAGCGGCTACCGCTCGCTGGAGGAGAACCAGCGGGTGGAGTTCGAGATTGCACAGGGTCAGAAGGGCCCGCAGGCCGAGCAGGTCCGTCCCATCTGAGTGAGACGGCCGGCTCGCCGGCCAGTGGGATGACCCGGCCAGGGTCGATGCGAAGCCCCGTATCCCGTCCGGGATGCGGGGCTTCGCTCATGGCGGGGTCGGGCGCCAGTGTGGACCGGCGGGTCAGTTGCGGCGGCGTGAGCGCAGGCCGAACCAGAGCACGACCAGCCCGGCCAGCGCCACGAGCGGGCCGAGCACCGCCCAGATCTTCTCGTCGGTCATGACGCTGCCGCTGACGTAGCCGAGGCCCTGCACCGTCCACACCGCACCGATCACGACGGCCAACAGGCCGAGCGTGAGCGCAAGCCAGCCCCTCATCGCGTCCCCTCTCCGCCGCCGGGTGCGGCACGCCGCCCTCCAGCATCGCCGGCCGGGCGGCGCGACGCGAGCACACCGGGTGCGCGAGTCACCACCGGTCGTGCACCTGCGGGCGGATCAGCTCGTCGTAGATCTCGCCTACGGCGGTCAACTGGCCGTCGGTGAGCGGCGAGAGGGCCGCCGTCGCGGCGTTGCGCCGGGCCTGGTCGGCGTCGCGGGCCCCGGGGATGACGACTGTGACGCCCGCCTGGTCCAGCACCCAGCGCAGTGCGAACTGCGCCATCGTGCGGTCCGCGTCGACGAGCGGGGCCAGCCGGCGTACGGCGGCCAGGCCCCGCTCGTAGTCGACTCCGGAGAACGTCTCCCCGACGTCGAAGGCCGCGCCGTGCCGGTTGTAGTTGCGGTGGTCGTCGGCGGGGAACTCGGTGTGCTCGTCGTAGCGGCCGGAGAGCAGGCCACTGGCCAGTGGCACCCGGGCGATGATGCCCACCCCGGCCGCCGCGGCCGCCGGCAGGACACGCTCGAGCGGCTTGTGCCGGACCGCGTTGAGGATGATCTGCACGCTGGCCACCCCCGGTCTGGCGATGGCGGTGAGGGCCTGGTCGCAGGTCTCGACGCTGACCCCGTACCCGGCGATGGCCTTCTCGGCGACGAGGGTGTCCAGGCCGTCGAAGACCTCGTCGGAGGAGAAGACCTCGGTGGGCGGGCAGTGCAGCTGGACCAGGTCCAGGGTGTCCATGCCGAGGTTGGCCCGGGACCGGTCGGTCCACTGCCGGAAGTTGTCCAGGGTGTACGCCTCTGGCCGCTGCTCGACGCGGCGACCCATCTTGGTGGCGACGGTCAACCCGGCGTCCGGCCGGGACCGCAGGAAGCGGCCGATCAGCTGCTCGCTGCGACCGTCGCCGTACACGTCGGCGGTGTCGAGGAAGGTGACCCCGGAGTCCACGGCGGCGGTGAGCACCGCCATCGCGTCGTCCTCGCTGACGGTGCCCCAGTCCGCACCGAGTTGCCAGGCGCCCAGGCCGACTGCCCCGACGGTCCGGCCGAGCCGGTTGAAGCTGCGCTGTTCCATGCCCCGAGCCTAGTGATCGGGTTGCCCCGCTGCCAGGCGAGCCGTACCGTTGCAAGACGGACGTACGGTTTGGGAGGCAGTGATGTGGGACCCGACGACCTACCTGCGCTACGGCGACCAACGATCCCGGCCGTTTCACGACCTGGTCGCGCGGATCCCGGCCGAGCACCCCCGGGCGGTGGTCGACCTCGGCTGCGGCCCCGGCCAGCTCACCGCCACCCTCGCCGAGCGCTGGCCGACGAGCCGGGTGCGCGGCCTCGACTCCTCGCCCGAGATGATCGACCAGGCCGCCGCCCTCGGCGCTCCCGTCGACTTCGCCGTCGCCGACCTGCGCGACTGGCAACCGACCGGCGACGAGGACGTGGTGGTCAGCAACGCCGCACTCCAGTGGGTGCCCGGGCACCAGGAGCTGCTGCGCCGCTGGGCCGCCCAGCTGCCCGCCGGGGCGTGGCTCGCCATGCAGGTCCCCGGCAACTTCGCCGCCGCATCGCACCGCGCGTTGCGGGCGGTCGCCGACCAGCCGACCTGGCGGGCCGACGTCGCCCCGCTGCTGCGCGCCGACCCGGTCGACGACCCGGCCGACTACGCGGCGCTGCTGGCCGCCGCCGGCTGCGCGGTGGACGCCTGGGAGACTACCTACGTGCACCTGCTGCCCGCCCGCCCCGCCGGGGAGCACCCGGTGCTGGCCTGGATGGAGGGCACGGCGCTGCGCCCGGTCCGGGCCGCGCTGGACGACGCCGGCTGGTCGGCCTTCCGGGCCGAGCTGGGGGTACGCCTCAGCGCCGCCTACCCCGTGCGGCAGGGTCAGGTGTACTTCCCGTTCCGCCGTGTCTTCGTCGTCGCCCGCACCGGCGACCGTGCAGAGGAGAGCCCGTGACCGACCTGCCCGCCTTCATCGCCGGCCTGCCGAAGGTGGAGCTGCACGTGCACCACGTCGGCTCCGCCTCGCCCCGGATCGTCGCCGAGCTGGCCGCCCGCCACGAGGGCCGCACCCCCGTGCCGGCCGACCCGCAGGCGCTCGCCAGCTACTTCGAGTTCCGCGACTTCGCGCACTTCGTCGAGGTGTACCTCAGCGTGGTGGACCTCATCCGCGACCCGGAGGACGTCTGGCTCCTCACCCACGAGGTGGCCCGGGAGTTGGCCCGCCAGCAGGTCCGGTACGCGGAGCTGACCATCACCCCGTACTCGCACGTGCGTCGGGGCATCCCCGCGCCGGCGTTCTGCGAGGCGATCGAGGACGCCCGCAAGCGCGCCCTGGCCGACTTCGGCCTCGACCTGCGGTGGTGCTTCGACATCCCCGGCGAGGCGGGCCTGCCCGCGGCGGAGGAGACGCTGCGCATCGCGCTGGAGGAGCGCCCGGAGGGGCTGGTCAGCTTCGGTCTGGGTGGCCCGGAGATCGGCGTACCCCGGCCGCAGTTCCGGCCCTACTTCGACCAGGCCCGCGCCGCCGGGCTGCACTCGGTGCCGCACGCGGGGGAGACCACCGGGCCGCAGACGATCTGGGACGCGCTCAACGAGCTGGGCGCCGAGCGCATCGGGCACGGCATCTCCGCCGCCCAGGACCCGGAGCTGCTCAGGTACCTGGCCGAGCGGCAGATCGGCATGGAGATCTGCCCGACGTCGAACATCCGGACGCGGGCGGTGGCCACCCTCGACGAGCACCCGCTGCCCCGGCTGGTCGAGGCCGGGCTCCTGGTCACCATCAACTCCGACGACCCGCCGATGTTCGGCACGACCCTCAACGACGAGTACGCGGTGGCGGCCCGCCTGCTCGGCGTCGGCGCCGAAGGGCTGGCCGGGCTGGCCCGCAACGCGGTGGCCGTGTCCTTCCTCGACCCGGCCGGCAAGCAGCGGATCGCGGCCGAGATCGACGCGTACCTCGCCGCCGCCGGCTGAGCCGGCTGAGCCCGTCGGGCCCGGCGCCGGCTGAGCCCGTCGGGCCCGGCGACGGCGGTAGCCCGTCGGGCCCGGCGCGGTGCGATCGCGTGGGGAGCAGGGCGCGCGGCGGGAGCGTGGGTGTGGGGGGACCTGTGACTCCCGCCGCGCGCGCGGCTTCACCTGCCGTGGGCGCGTGTCCGCTCGGCCGGTGAAACTGGTGGGTTCCTGCTCTGATCCTGTCAGTCGGCGACCGGTCCAGCCCGATCGTTAACCGCGATCTAAGGAAGACTTGCGACGGCCCACAACCCGGTCAGTCGTCGGTGGGACGCTGGCGCGGCCACCGACGGCCGGCGGCCTTCGTGTCCCGGGCGTCGCGGGCCATCCGCCCGACCAGACCGAATCGGCTGACCTGCCGCGGCGTCGCCTCCGGATCGGCGAGCAACATCACCACGCTGGCCCCGCCCAGCCGGGCGCGGTCGATGCTCACCGACCCGTTGGCCTGCAACGCCACCCGCTTGGCGATGTCCAGGCCGAGCCCTGTCGAGCCCTGGTCGCTGGCGCCCCGGCGCAGCGCCCGGTCCGGGTTGGCGATGCCGGGACCGGCGTCGTCGATCCGGATCGCCACGTAACCGTCGCGCCGGGACACCGCCACCTCGAACGCGGTGCCCTGCGGGGTGTAGCGGAAGACGTTGCCGATCACCGCGTCCAGCGCGGCGGCCAGCTCGGCCCGGGGCACCGGCGCGGGGATGCGCAGTTGCGCGCCGTTGACCCGGTGCGGCCGGTTCTGGTCGCCGGCGAGGGCCGCCCAGAACACCATCCGATCCCGGACCACCTCGCTGACGTCGCACATCGCCGGCCCGGCCTCGTGCGCCACCGACTTGCGGGTCGTCTTGATCAACACGTCGATCTCACCCTCCAGGGTGACGATCGCCTGTCGGATTCGCCGGATGCCGCGAAGCCGGTCCAGCTCCGCCGGGCTGAACGAACCCACGCTCGTGTCGTCGGACTCCAACGCCTCCGCGTCCAACCGCAACACGGTCAACGGGGTACGCAGACGATGCGACAGGTCGGCCACCAACTCCCGCTCGTCGGTGCGGGCCGCGTCCAGCCGGTCGGCCATCCGGTTGAAGGCGTACCCGGCCTCGGCCAGCTCACGGGGACCGGTCGGCTCGATCCGTACGCCCACGTCGCCGTCGCCGATGGACAGCGCGGCCTTGACCAGACCTCGGGTCGAGTCCACCGCGCGGGCGGCGACCCGGTCGACCACCAGCACCGCCGCGCCGGCCATCGCCGCCCCGACCGCGAACAGCAGCAGCCAGGTGCCGCCGGCACCCTCGCCCAGCGTCGAGTCCGGCAGGAACACCTCGACCACGGCCGTGCGGTCACCGAGGACGACCGGGTCGAGCCGGACCACGCCCCCGTCCACGTCGACGACCAGCGACCGCCGGTCGGCACGGGCCCGGTCCAGGTCGGCGCCGCTGGCCTGACCAGCGGACTCGTCCAGCCCCAGGCCGTGTACGACCGGCCGGGTCGGAGCGCCCTCGGCGCTCGCCACCACGGCCCGCTCGACCACCGCCGGGTCGGTGCTCACCGCCAGCGCGCCGGTCACCAGCGCGCTGCGCCGGGCCGCGTCGGCGATCGCCTTGTCCCGGCTCTGCTCCCGCAGGCTGAGCCCGAGGGGAATCAGGAACGCGAGCGCGACGAGGCTGCACATGCCGGCCGTGAGCAGGGCCAGCGCCGTCCTCAGTCCGGTGCCACCAGCCGGAACCCGACCCCCCGCACGGTGCGCAGGTAGCGCGGCTTCGCCGCGGACTCGCCCATCTTTCTGCGGAGCCAGTACAGGTGAACGTCGATGGTCTGATCCTCGCCGACCGATGGCTGCCGCCATACCTCCTCCAAGAGTTCCCGGCGGGACACTACCCGCCCGGGTCGTGCGGCGAGATACGCCAGCAGGTCGAATTCCTTACGGGTCAGCGCCAGCGGCTCCCCGTCGAGTTGGGCGCTGCGCTCGCCCACGTCCACCCGGAGCCCGCCGACGCTGTGCACCGCCGGCTGCACCGTCCGACTGGCCCGTCCGGCCCGGCGCAGCACGGTGGTGATCCGCGCGTCCAGGTGCGCCCCGGTGAACGGCTTGACCATGTAGTCGTCCGCGCCGGCACGCAGCAGCTTGACCACCGACTGCTCGTCGTCCCGCGCGGTCGCGATGATGATCGGGACGTCGGTGATGCCGCGCAGCATCCGCAGCGCGTCCGAGCCGTCCAGGTCCGGCAGGCCCAGGTCGAGCACCACCAGGTCGGGTGTCTCCGCAGCGACCCGGCGCAACGCGTCCAACGCCGTACCCACGGCGTGCACGGCATGCCCCCGGTCGGTGAGGGACCGCAGCATCGCACCGCGTACGACGTGATCGTCTTCGACCAGGAGCACGGAGGCCACGACAAGACCGTACTTGGCCTGGCAAGTTGATCGCGTTGCGACGTGCCTGGCGAGGGGGCAAGCTGGTACGACGATGTCGTTCACCCTGTTCGCCGATGCCCGCCTGGCGCTCGCCCGGGACAGCCTCGCCGGTCTCTCCACCGGCGACGCGCTCGGCGCACAGTTCTTCCTGCCGAGGGCTGGGCCCCCGGATCTCGCCGGGGGCGCACTGCCGCCGGCCCCCTGGGAGTGGACCGACGACACCGAGATGGCCTGCTCGGTCCTCGCCGAACTGGCCCACTCCGGCGGCATCAACCCCGACCGGCTGGCCCTGGCCTTCGCCGGGCGGTGTTCTCCGCGCCGGGGCTACGGCGTTGGCGCGATGACGATCCTGCGGCTGATCCGCACCGGCACCCCGTGGCCGCTGGCCGCCGCCTCCGCCTTCGACGGCCAGGGCTCCTGCGGCAACGGCGCGGCGATGCGGGTCGGCCCGCTTGGCGCGTACTTCGCCGACTCGACCGCGCGTGCCGCGGCGCAGGCCCGCGCCTCGGCCGAGGTGACGCACGCGCATCCGGAGGGAATCGCCGGTGCGGTCGCGGTGGCCGTCGCCGCCGCGCTGGCCGCCCGGGCCCGGCTCGACGGCCATCGGCCGGCCCCGGAACGACTGCTCGCCGGGATCGCCGCCGCGCTGGACCCGGGCACCGAGGTGCACCGGAGTGTGAGCCGGGCAGCGGGGCTGCTCGGCCGGCCACTGGATCGGGTGGTGGCCGAACTCGGCAACGGCTCCCGGGTGACCGCCCAGGACACCGTCGGTTTCACCCTCTGGGTTGCCGCCACCCACCTCGACGACTACCCGGCGACGATCCAGAGGTGCGTCCAGGCCGGCGGTGACCTGGACACCACCGCCGCCATCGCCGGAGCGATCGTGGCGGCGTACACGGGTGTCGGCACCCCCGGCGGCGTACCCGAGTCGTGGCTGTCCGCCCGCGAACCGCTACCCACCTGGGCAGCCTGACCACCCGGGCGGCCCTGTGCCCGTGCTAGCCGTGCTGCGCTGGACGCCCTGCCCCAAGGTCAACTCGGCTTCCCGCAAGTCGGGGCCTCCGCGCGGCTCGGATGCCACGGTTTCCGGAAAGCCGAGTGGATCAGCGCCACATCGGGCTGTCCGTGCGGCCTGGATGCCACGGTTTCCGGGAACCCGAGTGGATCACCTCGATGCTGCGGGAACGGCGGGCTGAGGATCGGCGGGCTGGCGGTCGGCCGGCGTCGCGGTGTCGTTCACGCGGCTGGTGATCGTGGTGGGGGTCGCCGGCTCGTTCGCGCGGCTGGTCTTCTTGGCGGGCGTCGCGGTGTCGTCCGCGCGGCCGGTGATCTCGGCGAGGGTGGCGGCCTCGTCCTCGTCCGGGCCGCCGGTGACCTCGGCGAGCGCGGCGGCCTCGGCCGGGTCGCGTCGGCGCCACCGGCTGACCAGCCAGCCGATCGCCGCACCGCCGCCCAGCCCGGCCAGCAGGCCGGCGGCCAGCATCCCGTCGGCGTTGCCGGACTCCTCGTCGGCGCCGCCCGCATCGGCGGCCGGGGCGTCGACACCGCCGTCCGCGGCTGGCGCGCCGGCGGCCGGGCCGCCGTGCCCGCCGTGGGCGGCCGGACCCGCCGCACCGGGTGCCGCCGGCAGCAGGTTGAGCGCCGGGGCCCGGTGCGGACCTGCGGCGTCGGCCCACCGGACCACCGTGCCATCGGCGTACGTCTGGACGACCTCGAAGGTGAGCCGCTCCGCCTGGGGCAGCGGGCCCATGGACAGCGCCAGCCGGGCCGGCCCGGGGTCGCTCTCGCCGACCCGGACCCAGGTCACCGCCGTGGTCACCGTGCTCACCCCGGAGGAGTGGATACCGGCCACCGGCTTGTCCAGCGTGCGCGAGCTGATCTTGGGTGCCCAACCGTTCACCGACATCGGGTAGACCTCGGCGATCGGCGCGTCGGCGGGCAACCGCACCTCGATCTGGTTGGTCCTCGTGCCGGCCCGCTCCTCCGGCACGGTGAACTCCAGACGTACGGCGTCGCCCTGCCGTGCCTCGGTCGGGGTGGTCGTCACGTCCACGGCCTGCGCCGTACCGGGCCAGAGCAGCAACCCGGCCGCGGCGAGCGCGGTCACCGCCCCGATCCGCCGCCGACGTCCACCGCCGTGCGTGCTCGTCATCTTGTGCCCCCATCCCTGTCGACGCGACCGGCACCGGTTTCCGACCACACCCTCTAGTTCGGCTCCGGGGCACGAAAGGTTCAACGCCAACCGACAGGAAGGTGCCGTTCCCGACCGTGGGTGGGTGGACCGATAGCATCGGCAGGAGCCGAGGATCGGCACCGTTTCGTACCGCTTGGAGGAGTCACCGTGTCCGCACCCCGTACCCCCGCCGTGGCCGACCCCGTCGTCGTCGCCGCCGGGACCACGGCGGCCGACGCGGTGGCCGCGGCCGGACTGCCCGCGAACGGCCCCAAGGCGATCGTCGTGGTCCGCGACCCGCAGGGTCAGCTGCGCGACCTGGACTGGGCGCCAACCGAGGAGACCGTCGTCGAGCCGGTCAGCCTGGACTCGCCGGACGGGCTCACCGTGCTGCGCCACTCCACCGCGCACGTGCTCGCCCAGGCCGTGCAGGACATCTTCCCCGAGGCCAAGCTGGGCATCGGGCCGCCCATCGAGAACGGCTTCTACTACGACTTCGACGTCGACAAGCCGTTCCAGCCCGATGACCTCAGCAAGCTCGAGAAGCGCATGCAGGAGATCATCAAGTCCGGGCAGCGGTTCCGTCGCCGCCGCTTCGGCAGCCTGGACGAGGCGCGCGCCGAGCTGGCCGACGAGCCGTTCAAGCTGGAGTTGATCGAGGTCAAGGGCGAGGGCCTGGACACCGACGAGGTGATGGAGGTGGGCGGCGGCGAGCTGACCATCTACGACAACCTCGACGCCAAGGAGGACAAGGTCTGCTGGTCGGACCTGTGCCGGGGGCCCCACCTGCCGACCACCCGCCTGATCGGCGCGTTCAAGTTGATGCGCTCGGCCGCCGCGTACTGGCGCGGGTCGGAGAAGAACCCCCAACTACAGCGGGTGTACGGCACCGCGTGGCCGACCCGAGACGAGCTCAAGGCGTACCTGAAGCTGTTGGAGGAGGCCGCCCGGCGCGACCACCGCAAGCTCGGCGCGGACCTGGACCTGTTCAGCTTTCCCGACGAGATCGGCTCGGGCCTTGCGGTCTTCCACCCCAAGGGCGGCATCATCCGCCGCGAGATGGAGCACTACTCGCGGCGGCGGCACGAGGAGGCGGGGTACGAGTTCGTCAACAGCCCGCACATCACCAAGGCGCAGCTGTTCCACACCTCCGGTCACCTGCCGTACTACGCGGACACCATGTTCCCGCCCATGCAGTTGGAGGGCGCGGACTACTACCTCAAGGCGATGAACTGCCCGATGCACAACCTGATCTTCAGGGCGCGCGGGCGGTCGTACCGGGAGCTGCCGCTGCGGATGTTCGAGTTCGGCACCGTCTACCGGTACGAGAAGTCCGGTGTGATGCACGGCCTGACCCGGGTGCGTGGCCTGACCCAGGACGACTCGCACATCTACTGCACCCGCGAGCAGATGGCCGACGAGCTGTCCACGCTGCTCAGCTTCGTGCTCGACCTGCTGCGCGACTACGGCCTGGACGACTTCTACCTGGAGTTGTCGACCCGGGACGACTCGCCCAAGTTCATCGGCGCCGCGGAGGACTGGGCGGAGGCCACCGAGGCGCTGCGCACCGCCGCCGAGACCTCCGGCCTGGACCTGGTGCCCGACCCGGGCGGCGCGGCGTTCTACGGGCCGAAGATCTCCGTGCAGGCGCGGGACGCGATCGGCCGGACGTGGCAGTTGTCCACCCTTCAGGTCGACTTCAACCAGCCGGAGCGGTTCGGCCTGGAGTACCAGGCGGCCGACGGCAGCCGGCAACGGCCCGTGATGATCCACCGGGCGCTGTTCGGGTCGATCGAGCGGTTCTTCGGGGTGCTCACCGAGCACTACGCGGGCGCGTTCCCGGCCTGGCTGGCGCCGGTGCAGGTGGTGGGCATCCCGATCCGTGAGGACCACACCGACTATCTGCACGGCTTCGTCGCGGCACTGCGCGCCGAGGGCATCCGGGCCCAGGTGGACGCGGGTGACGACCGGATGCAGAAGAAGATCCGTACGGCCCAACAGCAGAAGATCCCGTTCATGGTGATCGCCGGTGACGACGACGTGGCCGCCGGCACGGTGTCCTTCCGCTACCGCGACGGCTCCCAGCGCAACGGGGTGCCGATCGCCGAGGCGGTGACCCACGTCCTGGACGTGGTCAGCTCCCGCAGCAACGTCGGCCCCTCGGCCGCCGCGGAGTAACACCCGCGCCGGCTCGTCGCGGTCGTGCGTGGCCCTGCCGCTTGATCGTGCTCGATCCAGGAAGTAGTGGCCTCCCTCGTGTGGGAGGCCACTACTTCCATGTTCGAGCGCGATCTTTGCCCGGCGGCGGCGCCCGGCGGCGGCGCCGGCGGGTCAGATGCCGCAGCTCGGTGCCGACCAGCCCCCGACCGCCGCGACGTGGGTGTGGTCGTTGTGGTCCGGGTAGCCGGGGCCGAGGATCTGTCCGAAGCCGTGGTAGCGGGCCTGCTGCGCCAGTCGGCAGAACGACGGTGACCCGACCAGGTCCACCGCGTCTCCGTACAGGTGCCGGCTGTTCGACGCCCCGCCGACCGCGCTGTTGCAGGCGTAACTGCGGAAGCTGCTGCTGATCGAGATGGGCACGTCACCGAGGGCGTGCCGCAGGGCCTGGAGTTTCCACATCGAGACGAGCGCGTTGGCCCGCGCGGTGCTCGCCGCGACCGCGCCACCGGACCAGTCGCTGTTGCACTTGTTCAACTCGGCGTAGCTGAAGTTGGCCGGCGTGCAGTCGTCGTCCTGCAGGGCGTAGAGCCGGTTGAACGTCTGCGCGCCGGCGATGCCGTCCGCGGACAGGCCGTACGCCTGCTGGAAGCGGATCACCGCCGAACGGGTGGCCGGGCCGAACGCGCCGTCGATGGTGAGCACGGCACCGTAGCCGGGGTAGCCGGCCACCCGGATCTGGAGTTGCCGGACGTCTTCGCCGGACGCTCCCTGGGACAGGGCTCGACCCCAGGTGTAGCAACCGTCCGCCTGAGCCGCACCGGCGGTGAGGGTGACGCCGGCCACTGTGGTGGCGGCCGTCAGCGCAAGTGCCGCGAGGAGCCGGCCGAGCCGTTGGATCATGAAGCCCTCCATCGATGCATGCATGCTTGTAGATGGATGGATCTTTCAGGCTTTGGCGATCATCCGTCAAGAATGTGCGGCAACGAGTTTTCCCGACGGCGGGTGTCGCGGCCCGACCGGGCGGCTCCGTAGGATCGGCTCGTGACAGGGGCGGAACGGCACACGGACATCGGCGGCATGGCGGACGGCCTCGATCGGCTCTGGACGCCACACCGGATGACCTACATATCCGGCGAGGACCGCCCGGCCGAGGGCTACGAGAAGCCCACCGGCTGCCCCTTCTGCCGGGCACCCAACCTGCCGCCGGAGGAGAGCCTGGTGGTGGCCCGCGGTGAGCACGTCTTCGTGGTGCTCAACCTCTATCCGTACAATCCCGGGCACCTGCTGGTCTGCCCCTACCGGCACGTCGCCGACTACACCGACCTCGACGTCCCGGAGACGACCGAGCTGGCGTCGTACACCCAGACCGCGATGCGGGTGATCCGCAAGGTGAGCAACGCGCACGGCTTCAACCTGGGCATGAACCAGGGCGGCGTGGCCGGCGCCGGCATCGCCGCGCACCTGCACCAACACGTGGTGCCCCGGTGGGGCGGCGACGCCAACTTCATGCCGGTGATCGGCCGCACGAAGGTCCTGCCGCAACTGCTCGGCGACACCCGCGACCTGCTCGCCCGCGCCTGGGCGTCCTGACCGCCGGCCGTGCGGCGTCCGACCGCGCGGGCGTCCGCGCCGGGCCTGCTAGTCGGCGCGCAGCAGCGTGGTCAGCTCCGGCCAGGTCTCCACCCGGTGTACGCGGGGCAGCAGCGCGGCGTGTGCGGCGACCTCCGCCGGCCGGGGCCGGAACAGGAAGCGGTGCGGCACCGAGTCGAGATAGCCGAGCACCTCCAGCTTGTCGTCCACGAAGTGGGTCAGCCCGAGTCGCCGGGCGATCGGTGCCTTGTCCGGTCGGGTGCGGCAGAAGTGCACCCGCTGCACTCCGATGCCGGTGCGCGCCGGAAAGTCGTGGTGGGCCAGCCACTCCCGGGTGCGCCGCTCGGTGGACGCGCCGCACGTGGACACCAGGTGCACCTCGTCGAACGCCGGACCGAGCGCGGCGAGCGCGTCGAACGCCCCGGCGACGGCGGGGGTACGCAGGTAGTGCGCGCCGAAGAACGACGTGTCCGCGTCGTCGTCGGCCGGCTCGATGAGCACGCCGCCGATATCCACACCCAGCCGTCGCATGGCGCCGATCATGCCGCACCCCGACCGTCGCCGGGCACCCGCGTGTCCGCCGCCGGATCTGCTACGCCCCGGCCCTCCCGAGGTGGCACGATCGGCCGATGGCAGTCACGACACGGACGTTGGGGCGCAGCGGCATCGAGGTCAGCGCCCTCGGCATGGGGTGCTGGGCGATCGGCGGCCCCTGGGCAGAGGGCGCCCAACCGCTGGGCTGGGGCGCGGTCGACGACGACGAGTCGGTGCGGGCGGTACGCCGGGCGCTCGATCTGGGCATCACCCTCTTCGACACCGCCGACACGTACGGTGCCGGGCACGGTGAGCGGGTGCTCGGCCGAGCGCTCGCCGGCCGCCGCGACGACGCCGTGATCGCCACCAAGTGGGGTTACACCTTCGACGAGGCCAGCCGGCAGGCCACCGGCGAGGACGCGTCGCCCGCGTACCTGCGCAGGGCCGTGACGGCTTCCCTGCGTCGGCTCGGCACCGACCGGATCGACCTCCACCAGCTGCACCTGGCCGACCTGTCGGTGCCGCGGGCGCAGGCACTGATCGGGACCTGCGAGGACCTGGTCGCCGAGGGCCTGATCCGGGCGTACGGATGGAGCACCGACCGCCCCGACCGGGCCACCGCGTTCGGTCACGCCGCGGCCGGCGCCACCGCGGTGCAGCACACCCTGTCGGTGCTGCGGGACGCCCCGGAGCTGCTCGCCGTCTGCGACAAGTACGACCTGGCCAGCGTCAACCGAGGCCCGCTGGGGATGGGGCTGCTCACCGGCAAGTACTCGGCCGGGTCGGTGCTGCCCCACGACGACGTACGCGGGTTGGCCCCCGGCTGGTTGGAATGGTTCCGTGGTGGCCGGCCGGCGCCAGAGTGGCTGCGCCGGGTCGGCGCGGTTCGCGCCGCGCTCACCGCCGACGGGCGTACCCTCGCCCAGGGGGCGCTGGGCTGGATCTGGGCCCGCAGCGGTCGCACCATCCCGATCCCCGGCTGCCGTACGGTGGCCCAGGTCGAGGAGAACGCCGCCGCGCTGCACCGGGGCCCGTTGCCGGCGGACCAGTTCGTCGAGGTGGAACGCCAACTGGCGGCCCTGCGCACCGCAGCCCTCCGCGACGCCGACCGCCCCCACCGGCCCTCTTCCACGCACCCCACCATCCACCCCTGACCAAACCCCCCACCCCGCCCATGCCCGACCGCCCCATGCCCGTCCATGCCCGCACTGCGCCGCTAGTCAGTGTCGATCATGGAGTTGTGGTTCCCCTTGAATCAGGCATAACTAGCATCTTCTGCCCACCGCAACTCCATGATCGACGCGCGAGTCGGGCCGGGCCGGGCCGGGCCCGAGCCGGGTCGGGTCGGGTCGGGGGCTCAGGGTCGGGGTCGTCGATCAGGTGCGCTGGGGAGTTGGGTTGGCCGGGGTAGTTGTTCGCCCTTTGCTCTGCTTCGACGAGTGCGACAACCATGACGCTGTTCTCGTCGCGTCGAGTGAAGCAGAGCAAAGGGCCCGGGACGGCCGGGGTTACGGGGTTTGTTCCTTGCGGATCTGGTCGGCCAGGTGCGCGGGCATGGTGTCGTGGCGCACGAAGTGGCGGCGGAAGGTGCCGGTGCCGGCAGTCATGGAGCGCAGCTCGACGGCGTAACGCAGCAGCTCGGTGGCCGGCACCTCGGCACGGACGAGGGTGCGGCCCTCGGTGTCCGGGTCCGGTTCGGTGCCGAGCACCCGGCCACGGCGGCCGGACAGATCGCCCAGCACGGCGCCCACCGAGCCGTCCGATACCCGGATGGTGACCTCGTCGATCGGCTCCAGCAGCGCCGGCTGACCACGGTCGGCGGCGTCGCGTAGGGCCAGCGCGCCGGCGGTCTGGAAGGCCGCGTCGGAGGAGTCGACGCTGTGCGCCTTGCCGTCGACCAGGGTCACCCGCAGGTCCACCACCGGGTGGCCGGCGACCAGGCCGCGCTCGAGTTGGGCGCGGACGCCCTTCTCCACCGACGGGATGTAGTTGTGCGGCACCGCGCCGCCGACGACCCGGTCGACGAACTCGAAGCCGCTGCCCTGGGGCAGGGGCTCGACCTCGATGTCGCAGACCGCGTACTGGCCGTGCCCGCCGGACTGCTTCACGTGCCGGCCGTGCCCCTTCGCGGGCACCGTCAGCGTCTCGCGCAGCGACACCTTGACCGGCTCGGTGTCCAGCTCGACGCCGCCGACGCGCAGTCGGTCGAGCACCACGTCGGCGTGCGCCTCGCCCATGCACCAGAGCACCAGCTGGTGGGTCTCCGGGTTGCGCTCCAGCCGCAGGGTGGGGTCACCGGCGACCAGCCGGGCCAGGTTGCGGGCCAGGGCGTCCTCGTCGGCGCGGCTGCGGGCGACGACCGCCACCGGCAGCAGCGGCTCCGGCATCTCCCAGGGGGCGATCAGCAGCGGCTCGTCCTTGGCCGAGACGGTGTCGCCGGTCTCGGCGGTGCCCGACTTGGTGATCGCGCAGATGTCGCCGGCCACGCAGAACGGCACCTCCCGCAGGGTGGCGCCCAGCGGCGTGTAGATGTGCCCGACCCGCTCGTCGGCGTCGTGGTCGGGGTGGCCGCGTTCGGCCATCCCGTGCCCGCAGATGTGCACGGTCTGTTCGGGGCGCAGCGTGCCGGAGAAGACCCGGACCAGGGAGACCCGCCCGACGTGCCGGTCGACGGTGGTCTTGACGACCTCGGCGACGAGCGGCCCGTCCGGGTCGCAGGTCAGCGGCGGGCGGGGCGAGCCGTCCACGCCGGTGACCGCCGGCAGCTCGTGCTCCAGCGGCGACGGGAACGCGGCCGTCAGCACCTCCAGCAGCACGTCCAGCCCGACCCCGGTCTCGGCACAGACCGGCACCACCGGGTAGAAGTGCCCCCGGGCGACGGCCTTCTCCAGGTCGTCGATGAGCACCTCGTCGCTGATCTCCTCACCGTCGAGGTAGCGGTCCATGAGGGTCTCGTCCTCGCTCTCGGCGATGATCCCCTCGATCAGCTCGTCGCGGGACTCGTCGATGGCCCGCTGGTGCTCCGGGTCGGGATCGCGGACGTCGGCGGGCAGCCCGGCGGAGTAGTCGAAGACCCGGCGGGTGATCAGGCCGAGCAGACCCTCGGTGGACACCCCGTCGTCGCCGAACATCGGCAGGTAGAGGGGCATCACGTTGTCGCCGAAGAGGCGTTGGCAGAGCGCTACCGTCTCGTCGACGTCGGCGCGGGGCTGATCCAGGCGGGACACCGCGACCGCGCGGGGCAGGTCGACCGCCGCGCACTCCTCCCACAGGGCGACGGTGGCCGCGTCCATGCCGCCCGCCGCGGAGACGACGAAGAGCGCGGCGTCGGCGGCCCGCAGCCCGGCGCGCAGCTCACCGACGAAGTCGGCGTACCCGGGGGTGTCCAGCAGGTTGACCTTGATGCCGTTGTGCAGCAGCGGTGCGCAGGACAGGCTCACCGAGCGCTGTTGGCGGACCGCCGCGGGGTCGTGGTCGCCGACCGTGGTGCCGTCGACCACGGCGCCGGCCCGGCCGATCGTGCCGGTGGCCGCGAGCAGGGCCTCGACAAGTGTCGTCTTGCCCGCTCCGGAGTGCCCGACGAGCACCACGTTGCGAACCCGTTCGGGTTCGGTCACCACCGGCGTGCCGCCGGTGGAACCCTTCTCCTGACTTTTCTGCGCCATGGGGCGCACCTCCCTCAGCCGGTGGTGGGTGGCGACTGCCGCGCGAGGTGGAAGCGGCCCGGGGCGAGTGCGCGGCAGTATCCTCCGGTGGTCTGCTGGACAACGGGAACGGGACGGGCGGACGGGTGAGCTGGCTCACCCTCCGGCTCGATCTCACACCCGTTGTCGGGTAGGCACAAGCCTCTCCCGGGCGGGTCGGAGGGGCGGCCGTATCGGCGGACCTGGGCGGACCGTTATCGTGGGGACCGCCATGGCGAAGATCTTCCAAGTGTCGGCCCGCGCGGGGATGACCCGCGTCGTCGAGCCGATCGCCCGTGCCCTGCTGCGCGCGGGCGTAACCCCCAATGCCGTCACCGTCGCGGGCACCGTTGGTGTGCTCGTCGGCGCGCTCGGCTTCGGTGCCCGCGGCCATCTGGTCGCGGGCGCGTTGATCGTGACCCTTTTCGCGCTCACCGACCTGCTCGACGGGACGATGGCCCGGATGAGCGGCGGCTCCACCAAGTTCGGCGCGTTCCTCGACTCAAGCATGGACCGGGTCGCCGACAGCGCCGTCTTCGGCGCGGTCGCGTACTGGCTGGCCACCCAGGGTGACCACTCCGGGGTGGCCGCCGCGCTGGTCTGCCTGGCCGTCGGTGGCCTCGTCTCCTACGTCAAGGCCCGCGCCGAGGGGCTCGGCATGACCTGCAACGTGGGCATCGCCGAACGCACCGAGCGGCTGCTCATCGTCGGGGTCGGCGGGATCCTCACCGGCGTCGGTGTCGATCATGCCCTGGAGATCGCACTCTGGCTGCTCGCCGCGGTGTCGATCTTCACGGTGGGGCAGCGGATGGCGCACGTCTACCGCCAGGCCCAGCAGCTCCAGCCGGACGGCCAGGCGTGAGCGGCCCGTCGACGGCCCGGCGCCGGACGACCGGCGGCCGGGCCGCGTGAACCTCACCGAGCTGGGCTACGTCGCCGGGTGGCGGGTGGTCCGCGCGCTACCCCGGCCGCTGGTGGCGGCGGCGTTCCAGGCGGGCGCCGACCGCGCCCACCGCCGCCCCGGCGGGAGTACGGCCCGACTGCGCGCGAACCTGCGCCGGGTGGTCGGGCCGGAGCTGCCCGAGGCCGAGCTGGACGATCTCGTCAAGCGCGGGCTCCGCTCGTACGCCAGGTACTGGATGGAGGCGTTCCGGCTGCCCGCGTTGAGCCGGGCGCAGATCATGGCCGGCTTCCGAATCGACGGCGCGGAGTTGCTCGCCGCCGACGTGGCCGCCGGCCGGGGCGCCGTGGTGGCGCTGCCGCACGCCGGTAACTGGGACGCTGCGGGCGCCTGGGTGGCGACCAACGGCTGGCCGATCACCACGGTGATGGAACGGCTCAAACCGGACGGCGTGTACAAGCGTTTCATGGCCTTCCGGGCGGGTCTGGGGATGGAGATCCTGCCGACCCACGGCGGGCCGCGTCCGGCGTTCGACGTGCTGCTGGAACGCCTACGTGCCGGTGCGGTGGTGCCGTTGCTGGCCGACCGGGATCTCTCCGCCCGCGGCGTGGAGGTGGACTTCTTCGGCGGGAAGACCCGCATGCCGGGCGGGCCGGCGCTGCTCGCCCTGCAGACCGGTGCGCCGCTCTACGTGGCCTCGATGTGGTACGAATCGGATGCGGCGTGTGCGTCGCTCGCCGGCCCGCTGCCGGTGCCGGTGCCCGAGGCGGGGCCCCTTGACCAGCGGGTCCGGTCGCTGACCCAGCTGATCGCCGACGGTCTGGCGGCGGGCATCGCCCGGCATCCGGAAGACTGGCACATGTTGCAGCGGATGTGGCTGGACCAGCGGGGGTCGGGGGACGGCACGGCGCTGCCCTCGTCGGCCCCCGATCGGGCCTGAGGAGGTGGGGGGCACGGTGGGACGGTGTTCCGCGGTCGTGGGCGGGAGGCGCTGACGCATGCGGATCGGCATCGTGTGCCCGTACTCCTTCGATGTCCCCGGTGGGGTGCAGAACCATGTGATGGACCTGGCCGAGGCGCTGATCGCGCTCGGCCACGAGGTCAGCGTGCTCGCACCGGCCGACGAGGACTCGCCGCTGCCGGAGTACGTGGTGTCCGCCGGTCGTGCCGTGCCGCTGCCGTACAACGGCTCGGTGGCCCGGATCGCGTTCGGGCCGGTCTCCACCGCCCGGGTCAGGCGTTGGATCATCAACGGCGACTTCGACGTGCTGCACGTGCACGAGCCGCTCACGCTGAGCCTGTCGCTGTTGGCCGTGCTCTCCGCGCGCGGCCCGGTGGTGGCCACGTTCCACACCGCGATGACCCGGTCCCGGGTCCTCGCCGCCGCGCAGGGTGTCCTCCAGATCGTGTTGGAGCGGATCACCGCCCGGATCGCGGTCAGTGCGCTGGCCCGCAAGGTGCAGGTCGAGCACATGGACGGCGGGGCGGTGGAGATCCCCAACGGGGTGGCGGTGGCCAAGTTCGCCGACGCCGAGCCGTTGTCGGGCTGGCCGGGGGAGTGTGCCCCGGGCACCGGCGGCACCCTGGGCTTCCTGGGCCGGTTCACCGAGACGCGCAAGGGCTTCCCGGTGCTGCGCGACGCGTTCGTGGCGTTGGCCGCCACCCGGCCCGGGCTGCGGTTGCTCGTCGCCGGCCCGGGGGACCCCGACGACCTGTACGACCAGTTCCCGGCCGAGCTGCACGAGCGGGTCACGTTCCTCGGCCTGGTCACCGAACCGGACAAGGCGCGGATGCTGCGCAGTGTGCACCTCTACGTGGCACCGAACACCGGCGGCGAGTCGTTCGGCATGATCCTCACCGAGGCGTTGGCCGCGGGCACCACGGTGATCGCCAGCGACCTGGACGCGTTCCGGCGGGTGCTCGACGGCGGGCGCGCCGGTCGGCTCTTTCCCACAGGTGACCCGGTGGGGCTGCGCGACGCGGTGACCGAGTTGCTGGACGACCCGGCCGGGCGGGCCACGCTGAGCGCGTGCGGCGATCAGGTGGTGGCGAATTTCGACTGGCCGGTGGTTGCTCGCCGCGTTCTGGAGGTGTACGCAGCGGCGATCGAGGCAACCGACGGGCGGGTCATCGACCAGGAGTGGGTGGGGCTGGGCTGAGCCGGTGTGACGCATGGTGCGGACGACGACCGGAGTGACAGGCGTGGCCGCGCCCAATCGGAGGCGGAACGGAGCAGCACTACGATGCCGCACATGTGGTGGGTGGTGGCCGCGATCGTGGTCGTGGGGCTGGTCGGGGCGTACCTCATCTGGACCGCCGGCCGGGTGCAGCGGTTGCAGGGCCGCGCGGAGCTGGCGGCCCGGGCCCTCGACGCCCACCTGCTGCGCCGCGCCGCGGCGGCGGCCGTGCTGGCGGAGCGGCGCTTCGGTGTCGAGCTGTACGCGGCGGCCCGCATCGCCCTGGACGCCAGCCCGGACGAGCGGGAGGCGGCGGAGAACGACCTGACCCGGCAGTTGCGGGTGGTCCAGTTGGATCCGGGCGATCCGGACTGTGCGGCGGTCATCGCCGCCAGTCGCCGGCTCGCGCTGTCCCGGCAGGTGCACACCGACCTGGTCCGGGATGCCCGTTCGGCGCGCAGCCGCCCGCTGGTGCGGGTGTTGCGGATGGGGCGGGGTCGGGAGTGGCCGCGTTACTTCGACATCGACGACCCGACCCTCACGGTGCCGGCGGACGTCCCCACGAGCTGACCCGGGCGGTCGCTGCGGTCGCTCGGGAGTCGGTGACCAGGGCCACAGTGCAGGCCACCGGGGGTCTGATTGGCTGTCGGTACGGCGTTGGTCCGCGCGTAGCATTTTCGCTGCCACCACCCAGAGCACGTCCAAGGAGCGATGACCCGTGCCCGAAAACACCGTCTCGAACCCCGGTACGGCCCCCGTCGTCGGCACCGCCCGCGTGAAGCGCGGCATGGCCGAGATGCTCAAGGGCGGCGTGATCATGGATGTGGTCAACGCCGAGCAGGCCAAGATCGCTGAGGACGCCGGCGCGGTCGCGGTGATGGCCCTGGAGCGGGTACCCGCCGACATCCGCGCGCAGGGCGGGGTGTCCCGGATGAGCGACCCCGACATGATCGACGGGATCATCCAGGCGGTCTCCATCCCGGTGATGGCCAAGGCCCGCATCGGTCACTTCGTGGAGGCGCGGATCCTCCAGTCGTTGGGCGTGGACTATGTCGACGAGTCCGAGGTGCTGACCCCGGCCGACTACGCGAACCACATCGACAAGTGGGCGTTCACGGTGCCCTTCGTGTGTGGCGCGACGAACCTGGGCGAGGCGCTGCGGCGGATCACCGAGGGCGCGGCCATGATCCGCTCCAAGGGCGAGGCCGGCACCGGTGACGTCTCCAACGCCACCACCCACATGCGGAGGATCCGCCAGGAGATCGCCCGGTTGTCCTCGCTGCCGGCCGACGAGCTGTACGTCGCGGCCAAGGAGCTGCAGGCCCCGTACGAGCTGGTCAAGGAGGTCGCCGAGAGCGGCAAGCTGCCGGTCGTGCTGTTCACCGCGGGCGGGATCGCCACCCCGGCCGACGCGGCGATGATGATGCAGCTCGGCGCGGAGGGCGTGTTCGTGGGCTCCGGCATCTTCAAGGCGGGCAACCCGGCGCAGCGGGCCGCCGCGATCGTCAAGGCCACCACCTTCCACGACGACCCGGACGTGCTGGCGAAGGTCTCCCGTGGTCTCGGCGAGGCCATGGTCGGCATCAACGTCGACGAGATCCCGCAGCCGCACCGCCTGGCCGAGCGGGGTTGGTAGGCATGGGCGCGCCCACCATCGGTGTGCTCGCGCTCCAGGGGGACGTCCGCGAGCACGTGGCGGCGTTGGCGGCGGCGGGCGCGGACGCCCGCCCGGTCCGCCGTCCGGCGGAGCTGGACGCGGTGGACGGCCTGGTCGTTCCCGGCGGCGAGTCCACCACCATCAGCAAACTCGCCGACATCTTCGAGATGCGCGAGCCGATCGACAAGCGGATCGCCGACGGCATGCCGGTCTACGGCTCCTGCGCCGGCATGATCATGCTGGCGACCGAGGTGCTCGACGGTCGATCCGACCAGCGGGGCTTCGCCGGCATCGACATGACCGTCCGGCGCAACGCGTTCGGCCGGCAGGTCGACTCGTTCGAGGCGCCGGTGACCATCACCGGGGTGCCGGGTGAGCCGTTCCACGCGGTCTTCATCCGCGCACCGTGGGTCGAGCGGGTCGGCGCCGGCGTCCAGGTGATCGGCTCGGTGGCCGGCGGGCCGGCGGCCGACCGGATCGTGGCGGTCCGGCAGGGCAACCTGCTGGCCACCTCGTTCCACCCGGAGCTGACCGGTGACCTGCGCGTGCACGCGTACTTCGTGGATCTGGTCCGCGCCGCCTGAGCGGTCCGGCCACGCTGCCGCCCGGGCATGTTCTCCGCCCCCGCGTGGTTGTCCTTCGGGTGGCCCGGGTGCCCCGGCGGCACCCCGAGCCGGTGCCGGATGTGACACGCCCGGGTGTGACCTCGGTAAGATTGCCGCGGTTCGGCAGGGCCGTCGCCCGGCGCGGCATTTCCCGCGGAGCCGACCGGCCGCCGACCCGCCGGATGTGGCGCGTAATTCGTGCGGCAGTCGATGCAGGCGTGGAATGACAGACGGAGGTAGAAGATGTCCGGCCACTCAAAGTGGGCGACGACCAAGCACAAGAAGGCCGTCATCGACGCCAAGCGCGGCAAGATGTTCGCCAAGCTGATCAAGAACGTCGAGGTGGCCGCGCGGATCGGCGGCGGTGACCCCACCGGCAACCCGACGCTCTACGACGCCATCCAGAAGGCGAAGAAGAGCTCGGTCCCGAACGACAACATCGACCGTGCCGTCAAGCGCGGCTCCGGCCTGGAGGCCGGCGGCGCCGACTGGCAGACGATCATGTATGAGGGGTACGGCCCGAACGGCGTGGCCATGCTCATCGAGTGCCTCACCGACAACCGCAACCGGGCGGCGACCGAGGTGCGCACCGCGCTGACCCGCAACGGCGGCTCGCTCGCCGACGCCGGCTCGGTGTCGTACATGTTCTCCCGCAAGGGCGTGGTGATCGTCCCCAAGGAGGGCACCAGCGAGGACGACGTGATGCTGGCCGTCCTCGACGCTGGCGCCGAGGAGGTCAACGACCTCGGTGAGGCGTACGAGGTGGTCTCCGAGCCGACCGACCTGATCGCAGTGCGGACCGCGCTCCAGGACGCCGGCATCGAGTACGAGTCGGCCGAGTCCTCCCTCGTCCCCAGCATGAACATCCCGCTGGACGAGGAGGGCGCGCGCAAGATCTTCAAGCTGATCGACGTTCTCGAAGACTGCGACGACGTGCAGAACGTCTACGCCAACTTCGACGTCAGCGACGACGTGATGGCAGCGGTCGACGCCTGAGCCTGTCGAGGCGAGCAAGGTACGGCTGAGTTCCGGGAGATGCAGCAGCGAGCCCCAGCCTCACACCGAGGCTGGGGCTCCCCTGCGTCTAGTGGGCTGTCCACGAACGTTTGCCGGGTTCAGACACGTCGGACGGCTTGTGCCGCCTGGCAACAGCCGGGTGCGGGATCAGTCGACGAGGACGGCCGAGGTGCTCATGACTGTTGACCTTGCCCCAAGGTGAAGGCCCACTGTCTGTGGCGAGCGAGGTGAGCGCTTGTCGCTGACCGAACACCAAGGAGAGGGGCTTGTATGGATGACGACGTTCTCCTGGCAGAACAGATGGCCTACTACCGGGCCGGTGCGGCCGAATACGACCGGCCCTATACAGAGCACGAAGACCTGCAGAGGCTGCTGGCTGTCGTCGATGAACTTCCGATCGCCGGGAATGTGCTCGAGTTGGCCTGCGGAACGGGTCAGTGGACCTCGCTGCTCGCCGCGCGGGCACATTCGGTGACAGCTGTCGATGCGGCAACCGAAGTGTTAGCCCTGGCTCGGGCGCGCACCGCATCCCCTACCGTGCAGTTCATTGAGGCCGACCTGTTTGAGTGGCAGCCACCACGACGCTACGACACCGTGTTCTTCGCCTTCTGGCTCTCCCATGTCCCGCCGACACGCTTGCCCGACTTCTGGAACACCGTCGCCACCGCGCTCGCGCCGGGCGGCAAAGCAGTCTTCATCGACGACGGCCCCGCCGTAGCCGCCAGCGAAGAAGTCCTCGCGAACCAGCCGACCCCGGCGGTGCTGCGCCGGCTCGATGACGGCAGCCAGTACCGCATCGTGAAGGTATTCCACGACGCTCAGACCCTCACGGACGTCCTCACAGCGCTGGGGTGGTCGGTCGGCATCCGACCCATGGGCGGGAACTTCATCGGAATTGCAGAACCGCCGACCAACCCAGCCGAAGAACCCGCAACTGACGCGGTGAAGCTCGGTGATGTGGGCTAGCCAACCGTGAGCGGTTTGCGGCCGAGCCGAGCACGGTCTACAGCGAATCGCTGACGGGCGCGTTATATCTAGACAAGCCCGCTGAGGTGGATGCGTACGCTGGAGCATGGTCAGAGCTGGTCGCGCTGGCGCTGACCGAAGAAGAGTCACGGAAGTTGATGCACGATCTCAGGGAGAGTCATGCGTGACCTGACTGACGCCATCTGGCGCAAGAGCACTCGTAGCGGGAACCAGGGCAACTGCGTCGAAGTTGCCGACAACCTGTCTGGCGTGGTCGGTGTACGGGACAGCAAGAACATCACGGGTCCGGCCCTGATGTTCGGCCCCGACCAGTGGCAGACCTTTATTGGCGGACTCCGGGCTGATGCCCTGAGCTGACCGCGCTCCGGAGAGGACGACCTACCAGGGTGCTCCGGCTAACGACTCCAGATACAAAGAAACCCCCTACCCGAGATGGGTGGGGGGTTTCGCCTGTTCGGTTCCGAGAATGCTCGTCCAGGACGACCCGCCACCCGGTCGGCTCTACCTGTGGCACGTTCCCACGCCTGTGCGGTCACGGTTATCGACAACCGGGTGTGGCAGACCGTGCCGCACGGTCTGCCACACCGCCTCGGTGAGCCCCGGTCAGACCGCGGTTCTTGTCCAGCGCTGGTTGTTGCCGCTTCCGCAGGTCCACTGCTGGATGTCCACGCCGTCTCCGGTCCCTGACTGGTACACGTCCAGACACTTGCCGCTGTGCCGGGCCACGAGCCGGAAGTTGCTCCCCTGGGACTGCCATTGCCACTGCTGGTTTTGGCCGTTGCCGCACGTCCACTGGACGATGTTCGCACCGTCCGCGGTGGAGGCGGAGGCGACGTCGAGGCACTTGCCGCTGTTCTGGTTGACAATGCGGAAGTAGCCGCTACCGGCGTCCTCGAAGCGCCATTTCTGGTTGCTGCCGCCCAGGTAGCTCCATTGCTTGATCTCGGCGCTGTTGGCCGTGGACTGCCCGGTCACGTCCATCGCTTTGCCGCTGTTGACGTTGTTGATCCGGTAATGGGTTCCCGAGGGCGGGGGCGTCGTCGGGTCGCCGCCGCCGATGGTGTCGCCATAGGCATACCGGATCCGGTCGGCGCCGGAGGTGTTGCGGATGGTCAGGTTGAGGTTGGTGCCGCTGCCGGTGAGGGCGAACATCGAGTACCAGTCGTGACCGGAGCCGGAGTTCTTGCCGCCGAGGGCGGGCCAGTAGGTGCCGCCCATCTGGTTGTCCCGCATGACCTGGGCCATGGCGCGGATGTGGCGCACGAAGTTGTCGGTGCTGTTCGCGTCGGCGTAGTTGAGGCCGTTGTCCATGGGCCCGCCGAACTCGGTCGCGACCGCCCGGGAGGCACAGTTGCCCAGACGCGTCTGCATGTGACTTCGCCAGGCGTCGTAGGTCATCGAGCCGTAGAAGAACGCGTAGTGGTGGAAGGACAGCAGGGTCGAGTTGAAGCGGCTGTCGTTGCAGACGTCGCGCAGGTCCTGGCTTGCGCCAGTGCCGCCGATGAGCACCCGGCTGGGCACGGCCGAGGAGTGGGTGCTGAGCCAGTTGGCGGCGATGTCGCGCCACTGTGCCGAGCTGTAACCGCCCGGCTCGTTCATTGGCTCGAAGTACACGTTGGTGTTCGAGCCGTAGGCGCTGGTCACGCTGGACCACATGGTGTTCCACGCGGCGAGGTTCGCGATCCTCGCGCCGGAGTTATGGTCCGTCCAGAAGGCGAGGATGACCTTGAATCCACGGGCAGTAGCGGCGTCAATGGCGCCCCGGTAGGCGTTCCACCAGGTGGTGTTGGCCACCGTCTGAGTGTTGATCGGCAGCCGGACGGTGTTGATCCCCATGGTGGCGGCCATGTCGTCGTAGAGCGCGTTGGCCTTGGCCTGCACTGTCGCGTAGCTGTCGGATTGACTCAAGCCCTGCACGACGAGCGGGCTGGTGCTGAAGTTGTCACCCAGTTGAGCCCAGTTCATGCCTCGGAACTGGCTGGTGGCGGCAGCGGCTGGGCCGGCGGTAGCGGTGATGGCGATTGCCGCCGCGGCAGCCGTGGTCGCCATCACCGCACTGGTGGCCACGAGCCTGGCCATTCGCGACAGGGGGCGGCTGAACATGGCAGATCGCATATGCGTCGTCCTTTCTGTTGGGGGACGGGACGATGCAGGTCCTATTGGTGTCTGGTCGCTGTTGCGGCGGCACGCTACGGCATGAGCTGACTGATCCAGGATCGGTCAGAGCCGAGCGCGGGTGGTCCGCCTCTGTCGCTTGCTGCTGATGGCCAACGGACGCATCACGGCCGGACGGCCCCGACGGCATCCACGACGAGAGTGCCGCTGCGCACCATGATCTCCACGGTGTGCGTGCCGGCGCTGAGGTTGCGCAGGGCGTACGTCTGATAGAACTCGGGAGAGGCGAGCGTGCTCGCTGCGGAGTTGACCACCGCACCGTCCACCTTGACCTGCAGGACGGCCGAGCCGTTGTTCGGCCCGAGGATGTCCAGTCCGGTGCCGGCGAACGTGTAGGTCAGCGTCGAGCCGCTTCCCTGGCTGGTAGACAGGCTTCGCTGAACGTTGTACATGCCCTTACCGTTTTCGTGCGCCCAGGACCCGCCGTACACCAGCTTCCTGGCGGGCGGGTTGGCCAGGTCGGACATTTCCAGGTTGTCCAGTACCTCGGAGTAGTACGGCGGGCTTCCGTCGACCGTCTCCACCCGGAGGTTGTCAAACCGGGTGAAGTAGTAGCCGCTGCCCAGCGTGATCCGGCCGGACAGCTTGGGATTCGGGTCGGTGTAGCTGGCCAGTGTGACGCCGTCGAGGTAGGCGGTCACCGTGTTTCCGACGCCCCTCAGCGCGATGTTGTGCCACGCGTTGTGCGCGGTGTTGAACCCAGCGATCCGCACGCCGCCGGCGCCGCTGACCACGTTGCCGCTGGCGACCGCGCTGTTGTTGACCAGCAACTGCCAGCCCCCGTCGAAGGTGAACCTCACCGAGTACGGCGCACCGTTGTCACCGTGCTGCTCGCGGATGCCCAGCCGGGCGTGGTTGGCGCCGTTCTGGGTGCTGCTGTTCTCGAAGGAGACGTCGACACTGGCCTTGTAGTTGAGCCACCGGCTGTCACCGATCCTGGTGACCGCGTCCCCCCCGTTCCACGCACCGCCCAGGCCCTGGCTCGGGCCGTCCAGCTGCTGGCGTAGCACGTAGTTGGTCGATCCGTCCGGCTGGTAGGCCTCGAAGGCGCCGTTGCGGTCACTGGCGTAGCGCGGGATGACGCTCTTGGCGCCGCCACGCGAGGTGATGAAGTCCTCGGTGCCCGTGATGGTGCCGCCACTGCCGATCACCGGGACCGTTTTGCCGGAGTAGTCGAAGCCGTCGGCGTAGAGGATGTTGTCGCTGGTGCTCTGCACGTCGCCGGAGATGTCGGTGTCCAGCACGGTGCGCTGGCCCTCCACCGGCAGGGGTTCCAGGTACTCGGGCTTGGTGTGGTTGGCCAGCGTCGTCACGGTGACGACCGAGTTCGGCCTGACCGTCACGGTGTACACCCCGCCGGTATCGGCCGGGACGCTGCCGAGGTGCTTCAGGTAGTTGGCGTTGAACGCCTGGCCGGGGTCGGCCGCGCGGGTTTCCCACACCTGTAGGGCCGGAGCGCCGGAGTAGGCCATGTTCACCGGCTGGAGGCGGTACGACTGGGTGTACTCGCTGTCGTTCATGAAGACCGTGGAGAAGTTGCGCCGGTCGGGCGCGGCGAGCGTGAGATAGCTGGGCGTGCCGTTGCGTCCGACCACCGGGTTCGTTCCGGTCGCTCCGGTATAGCTGGATTCGGGGACGGCGCGCCAGATACCGGCCGTGTTGCTGGGGTTCTCCCAGCCGGTCTTGGCGAACCAGCTGAAGTGCCGCAGCACGTCGATGGCGGCGTCGTAGTGCAGCCAGCCCGACCAGGGATCACGGGCGCTGACGACCTCCTTGTAGGAGTACTGCCCACCCTCGTAGAAGGACCCGATGGCCGGTTGGTAAATGAAGTTGGTCCGGCGCGAGTTGACGAATCCCTTGATGATGGTGTTGCCCATCTCCAGCGCACTGTTGGTGCCGCCGAAGCCGGTTCCGACCACCGACGGGGACCGCATGTTGTTGTTGGGGCGGAAGGCGGAATTGCCGAACGTCGCCTGTGCTTCGCTGTTCCAGATCTCCTTGTCGTAGTCCGTCGCCAGGCGCTTGAAGTTGCCGGCGCTGTCGTCGTCGGGGCTGTAGTGGTAGCCGGCCGCCGCCACCACGTCGCGCAGGCCGGCGTCGCTGATCATGCTGCCGCCGAACGACCCGACACCGACCTCGTCGGAGATGACGACCTTGAGCTGGTTGTACCGGGATTGCTCTGTCGAGTTGGCGAAGTCGGCACTGTCGGTCCTGACCCGGTTGGCATAGGTCTTGGTCCAGTTCAGGTCCGCCCCGCGCTCGTTGAGACCCGGGTTGACGTAGTCGACCATGAACCCGTAGGTCCGGTACGCGCTCAGGATGGTCTTCTTGAACCAGGTGTAGACCTTGTCGTTGCTGTTCACCCAGCCGGGGGAGTTCCAGCGCAGCAGGGACACCTTGACGTTCGGGTTGACCTTCTTCGCGTCGGCCGCGAGTTGGAAGCCCTGCGCACGCTTGACGTTGGGGGTCTCGGACTCCCAACGCATGGTCGAGGGGTCCGGTCCGGTGGAGTTGTTGCGGTCGTTGCCCATCTCGATCTTCACGTTGGTGAAGACCGGACTCTCCCCACCGAAGAGGACCCGCAGCAGCTGCGCGTACGCGGTCGGGCTCTGGGCCTTGTAGTCCATCAGCAACTCGCTGGTGCTGTTGGCGCTGAGCGCACCGAAGCCCTTGAACGTCAGGCCGTTGACGTTGCCGGCGCGGATGTTGTTGCCGTCCACCGTGATCGTGCCCGATCCCGGAGTCGACACGTCAGTGACGATCCACTGCTGGTTGGTGCTGCCGCTGTTCGCGTACTGGACGAGGTTGGCGCCGTCGGACGTGCTGCCCCCGCCGTCCAGGTACAGCCCGTTGGCCCGGTTCCTGAACTTGACGTAGCCGCCGGAGTCCTCCCGGGTCCACTGCTGGTTGGTGCTGCCGCTCTCACTCCACTGGCCGCAGATGGATCCGCCAGTCGTGCGGCCCATCCCGTCCAGGTACAGGCCGGTGGCCCGATTCCTGATCCGGACGTAGTCGCCGACGGCATCGATCGTCCACTGCTGGTTGTCGCTGGACGACGAGGAATACTGGCCGACTGCGGCGCCGTTGGTGGTCCGGCCCATGCCGTCGATGAACTTGCCGGTGGCCCGGTTGCCCAGTTTGACGTAGGCGGCGGCTGCTTCCATGGTGAGGCCCACTGGCGTGGCTGCGACAGGCATGGCTACCACGTACGCCAGGGCAAGCGCGACGACCGACAACAAGCTCAGCGCGGTGGGCCTGACGCGGGCACGGCGCGGGCGGGCTGCTCCCGGAGTCTGCCGAGGCGGAGCGGATCGAGGGCTGGTCATGAGATCTCCAGTCAACCGGTCAGGGTGTGGCAGGCGACGCCTCGGACTCGCCAGCATGCGGTGTCCAGAGGTGGCACGTCATCGTCTGATCGCATCGATTCATATATATACCATCCGGATCAAGAGATGTCAGGAACCGGACCGAGACGTTCAAGAAAGTTCAGAACCGTTCGCAAAGCGCCAGCGGGAGCCGGCGACGGTGACGATGGTGTGCGTCGGGGTCTGTCCCGCGGTGAAGCTCGGTGATGTGGGCGAACCGCATCCTCTTCGCTGCTCAGGAGGGCTCTCCGGGGGGACGTGTAGGCTCGCGTCGAACGTGGAGGTGGGCACGTGGCGGCAGACCGGTTCGCACCGGGTGACGTGGTCGTTCGGCGCGAGATCCTGCGCGGCGAGGTGTGGTTCGGCTGCCCGACGATCTGCGTCGAGGACTCGGCCGACCTGCTCGCCCTCTACCTGCCGCCAGGGGCCGAGTTCGGCTTCCCGACCTCCGGGGCCTTCCCGTGCGGGCGGCACCCGTGGCAGACCGCCGGGCACCGCTCCTGGTCGGGGCACGGCAAGCTGATGCTGCACCGCCCCGGCGAGGCGCACTCGGTCGACGTGTTCTGGACCGGCCCCGGGCGCGACTTCGCCGGCTGGTACTTCAACCTCCAGGACCCGTTCCGGCGTACGCCGATCGGGGTGGACACTCTCGACCACGAGCTGGACCTGTGGTGGGGCGCGGACGCCGACACGTACGTCTGGAAGGACGTGGAGATCTTCGCCGAGCGCCTCGTCGAGGGGCGCTACCCGGGCATGGCGGATGCCATCCAAGCCGAGGGCGACCGGATCGCGGCGCTACTCGACGCGGGGGAGCACTGGTGGGACCCGGCGTGGGCGAAGTGGGAGCCCGACCCGGCCTGGCCGGTGCCTCCGCTGCCCGCCGACTGGGACCAGGTGCCGCTCGCCCGCTGACCTGAAACCAGGTGACGCCCGCCCGCTGAGCCCCGAACGGGCGCCGGTGCCCGATCAGGACACCGACGCCCGTGGGGCGAACCACCGGCTCAGCCGATCGTCTCCCGCTCCCGCCACGCGGTCCGCAGGGAGGTCCGGCCGTTGGTGCGCAGCAGCGACCCCTCGTACACCCGGGACCCGGCGAGCAGGAACGCACCGGCGGCGAGCAGCAGGATGACGAGCGAGACGAACGGTTCCCAACCGGCCGCGTCACCGGTGAACAGCCGCAGTGGCATCGCCGTGGGCGACGAGAACGGCAGGTAGGACAGCACCCGCATCGCGGTGTCGTTGTCGTTCAGGAAGATCACCGCGAAGAACGGCAGCATCACGGCGAGCTGCACCGGCGTCGACACGGCGGCGATGTCCTCCTGCCGGTTGGCCAGAGCGCCGGCCGCCGCCCACATCGCCGCGAGCAGCACGAAACCGAGCAGGAAGAACGGCACGAACCAGCCGATCGCCGGGGCGAGCAGGCTGAGCAGGCCGCCGCTGTCGCCCAGCTGGAGGCCGATTACCGCCACCACGGCGAGCAACGCGATCTGCGCGAACGCCAGGATGGCGCCGGCCACCACCTTGCCGGCCAGCAGCGCCCGCACCGGCACGGCGGCGACCAGGATCTCCACGATCCGGGTCTGCTTCTCCTCGATGACGCTCTGCGCGATCTGCACACCGAACGTCTGCGAGGTGATGAAGAAGACGAACGCGAAGACGAACGGCACCAGGAACGCCACCACGGGGTCGACCGCGTCCGGGTCGAGCAGTTGCACCGAAGGCGCGCTGCTCAACGCCCGGACCACGTCGTCCGGGGCCTCGTCCATGGCGAGCACCTTCGGGCCGGCGACCACCGCGGCGTCCACGTCGTCGTCGCGGACGGCCTGCTCGGCGGCCCGGTCGTCCGGCACCACCCGGACCTCCAGGCCGGCGGCGCGCAGCGGACCGGCCGCACTCTCGGTCACCGCCACCGTGGACGGCCCGCCGGAGAGCAGCGGCGGCAGGATGGTGCCCGCCGCGGCGATCAGCAGGAAGAAAAGGGTGCCGAACAGGAAGGTGCGGTCGCGCAGCTTGACGCGGATCTCCCGTTCGGCGACCAGCCTCGTGGCCTGGGTGATGTTCACTGGGTGACCTCTCGGAAGATCTCGGTGAGCGAGGGGCTGACCGGGCGGAAGGCGCGGACCGGACCCCGCGCGAGGGCCGCCCGCAGCACGGGCTGCTCGTCGGCGCCGGCCGGCAGGTCGAAGACCACGCGCGGCCCGTCCAGCTCGACCAGGGTCACTCCGGGTTCGTCGCGTACCCAGCCGGCGTCGGTCGCCACCACCAACTCGTAGCGGGGCACGGTGTACGAGTCGCGGAGCTGCTGGCGGCTGCCGGCGGCCCGGATCGTCCCGTCCGCGATGATCACCAGGTCGTCGCAGAGGCGCTCCACGACGTCGAGTTGGTGGCTGGAGAAGAGCACCGGTGCTCCGGCCGCGGCGCGTTCCCGCAGCACGGTGACGACGGTGTCGACGGCGAGGGGGTCGAGGCCGGAGAACGGCTCGTCGAGCACCAGCACCTCGGGGTCGTGCACCAGCGCGGCGGCGATCTGGGCGCGTTGCTGGTTGCCCAGGGACAGCGTCTCCAGCAGGTCGTCGCCGCGTTCACCGAGCCCGACGCGGTCCAGCAATGCGTCGGTGGCCCGCCGTGCGGCGGGGGCGTCCAGGCCGTGCAGCCGGCCCAGGTACGTCACCTGCTCCCGGGTGGTCATCTTCGGGTAGAGGCCGCGCTCCTCCGGCATGTAGCCGAAGCGCCGCCGGTCCTGCCGGGTCAGCGTGGTGCCGCCCCAGCTCACCTCGCCGGCGTCCGGGGCGAGCACACCCAGGATGATGCGCATGGCGGTGGTCTTGCCGGCGCCGTTGGCGCCCACGAAGCCGGTCATCCGACCGGCCGCCACCTCGAAGGACACGTTCTTGAGCACCTGCCGGTCGCCGAAGCTACGGTCGACGCCGTCGAGGCGAAGCGTTCTGGTCACCCGTCCACGCTAGATCGAACAGCGTGTCCCGCCGTCCGCCCGGTGGGTGAGCGGGCGGTCCGTCGCGCGGCGGATGGCGGTCAGCCGCCCGGCCGGACCACCCCGTTCTCGTACGCGAACACCACCGCCTGCACCCGGTCGCGCAGGCCGAGTTTGGCCAGCACCCTGCTCACGTGGGTCTTCACTGTCGCCTCGCCCAGGTGGATGGCCGCGGCGATCTCCGCGTTGCTCGATCCGGCGGCGAGCAGCACCAGCACCTCCCGTTCCCGTGGGGTCAGCCCGGCCAGTGCGGCGTCCGCCTCCGGCCCCCGGTGGGCGGTGCCCGCGGGGTCTCCGGGGCGGGCGAACGTGGAGATCACCCGGCGGGTGATCTCCGGGGCGAGCAGGCCGTCGCCCCTGGCCAGCACCCGGATCGCCTCGATCAGTTCCTCCGGTGTGCCGTTCTTCAACAGGAAACCGCTGGCCCCGGCCCGCAGCGCGGCGAACAGGTAGTCGTCCCGGTCGAAGGTCGTGAGGATCAGCACCGCCGGCCCACCGGGCCCGTCGGCGGTGATCTGCCGGGTGGCCTCCAGGCCGTCCATCCCGGGCATCTCCACATCCATGAGTACGACGTCGGGGCGGGTGGCGCGGGTCATGCGGACGGCCCGTTCGCCGTCGGCCGCCTCGCCGACCACCTCGATGTCGTCCTCCACCTCGAGGATGACCCGGAAGCCGGTGCGGACGAGGTGCTGGTCGTCGGCGAGCAGCACCCGGACGGCCCGACCCGTCGCCGACGTCTCGTGGGCGGGGAAGGCGCTCATGCCGTGCGCCTGGTGTCGGCGGCCGGCTGCCGTTCGTCGCTCGGCTCCCGCTGCGCCTGCACCGGCGGGTCGGCCGGGGCCAGTGGGAAGCGGGCGCGGACCCGCCATCCGCCGCCGGCACGCGGCCCGGCCTCCAGGTCGCCGTCGTGCGCGGTGACCCGTTCGCGCATTCCGATCAGGCCCAGCCCGACGGCGTCGGCTCGGCCGCCGGTTCGTCCGTCGTCTGTCACGTCGACCTCCACCTCCCGGGCCAGGTAGCGGACCCGCACGTCCAGCAGGTCCGCCCCGGCGTGCTTCAACGTGTTGGTCACCGCCTCCTGGGTCACCCGGTAGGCCGCCTGCGAGACCGATTCGGGCAGCGCGACCGGGTCGCCGTACACCCCGAGGGTTGCCGTCAGGCCCGCGGCCCGGGCCCGCTCGACCAGCTCGCCGATCCGATCGACGTCGCCGGCGGCCGGCGGCGCGGCGTCGGCCGTGCCGGAGGTCCGCAGCACGCCCAGCATCCGGCGTAGCTCGTCGACGGCGGTGCGGGCGCTCTGCTCGATGGCGGTGAGCGCGGTGCGGGCCTTGCCCGGGTCGCGGTCGAACACCCGGCGGCAGGCCGACGCCTGCACCCCCATCACCGACACGTGGTGGGCGACCACGTCGTGCAGCTCCCGGGCGATCCGGACCCGTTCGCCGAGCACCGCCCGTTCCCGGGACTCGGCCTGCGACCGACGCAGGTCCTCGGCCTGGGTACGCAGCTCGTGTTCGCGGCGCGCGGCCACCCAGGCGGTCTCGCCGAAGAAGTAGGCGAAGCCGAGCGTCAGCACATTGATCAGCACGCCGCTGACCATCGCGGCGAGCACGGGTGGCACCGGGCCGACGGCGTCGTCGAAGGCGTCGGGTGGGATGCGGTCGATCGTCACGGCGTAGTAGATCCCCAGCCAGGCGAACATCGTGATGATCACGCTGATCCGCAGCCGCCGGGCCAGCCGATGGTCCTGTCCCCAGGCGCCTGCGGTGTAGAGGACGCAGAACATCGCCCAGGCGGAGAACTGGGTCTCCGGCGCCGATCGTGCCTGCGCGGCGACGAACACCACCGAGACGATCAGCAGGGTCGCCGCCGGCCAGCGCCGCCGCCAGATCAGCGGCAGCGTCACCGCGACGGTCCAGAACAGCTGCTCCGGCCCGGACGGCGGCGGGCCCAGCAGGAACGCCCCGGCGCTGCGGGCCAGGGTGAGGCTCACCAGCGCCAGCCCGGTCACTCCCAGGCCGATCCACAGGTCGTTGCGGCGCTGCTGCGCCGTCGGACCCGGACGACGCCACTCCTCCGGCTGTCCCACGGTCATCCTGGAACGATGCCACGCCGCCCGGCGCGGGCATCGAGCGGGCGGACCGGGTGCCGGTCGGGCCCGACCCACGGGCGGCGGCCCGACGCGGGGTACGCGCCGGGCCGCCGGGTGGGTTCTCGCTCACGCCGTCTGACGGCGGGTCTTGATCGCGGTGTCGATCAGGTCCCAGATGACGACCACGGCGGCGCCCAGCGCGATGGCCAGGCCGAGGGCGTCGCGGTTGTCCGACTCAGCCAGCCAGGTCAGGCGCACGCCCAGGGTCGGGTTGAGCAGCCGGTCGGAGAGCGCCAGCCACACCAGCGGCACCGCGAACGCCAGGTTGAGCAGCGCCTTGGTGCCGAACAGGGCCCAGGTCCAGCGCCCGATCCGGTACTTGACGACCTCGAAGACCACGCTGGCGACCAGCACGACGATCAGCGCCGGCAGCCAGAAACTCCACAGCGCCGGGTCGAGGATCGGAACGTTCTCGCCGTCGGTGCTGGGCACCCAGGACTGGAAGTGCTGCAGGAAGAGGTACCCGATGGTCGCCACCGACATGACCACCGACGCGATGGTGTCGGCGAGCGGGATGCCCCGGCGCACCGGCGTGTCGGGCAGATCATCGAGGTTCCACTCCGGCACGTCCACACCCGACTGGGAGCGCTCGATGAGGACGAAGACCAGGGTGAGCCAGAAGCAGATGTGCACCGTCACGTGCAGGGCGACGACGATGCCTGGCCCGATGGCGCCGAAACCCTTGCCGCTGGCGGCTTCGACGACTGTGACGATCGTGCCGGCGAGCGCCGGGATGAAGCTGAGCAGCAGCTTCAACAGTCGCAGCCAGAGCAGGTAGTAGGTCGGCCCGATGAGCTGTAGCTGGCGGTCGGCGTACCGGGCGGCCAGCACGTCCGGGTTGCCCAGCTCGGTGAGCACCTCCCGCTCGGCGGTGGCCGGGTCTGCGCCACCGTCGGTCCGGCCCTCGATCATGTCGTCGATGGAGGCCCGCAGCTCGGTGGCGATCTCGTCGCGACGCTGGGCGGGCACCGAGCGCAGGGTGGCGGCGAGGTAGCGGTTGGTCAGGGTGTTCATCGGTCCACTCCTTGGATCAGCCCGGTGATGGAGGTCTGCACGGCGGCGAGGTCGTCGAGAAGCCGGCTCAGCATCGACTCGCCCTCGTCGCTGGTCCGGTAGAACTTGCGCGGCCGGCTCTCCTCGGTGTTCCACTCGCTGGTCAGCAGCCCCTGGTCCTCCAGGCGGCGCAGCAGCGGGTAGAGCGTGTTGGCGTCCACCGGAAAGCCGTGGTCGGTGAGCCGTTGCAGCAGTGCGTAGCCGTAGTCCGGTCGGCGCAGCGCGACCAGGCTGGCCACCACGACGGTGCCTCGACGCAACTCCTGTAGGTGCGTCCGTAGAACGTCCTCGCTAACCATGTGTCACACCATAGTGTGTGTCACACAGCATTGTCTACAACCACATCATCGTGCCGCTCACAGATCTATGCGCCGGACAGCATGCGGGCGCCCGGCACGAACCGGGCGCCCCGCATGCCTGACACCGCTCAGCAGGCCGAACCCTGGCGGAAGTTCCGCTCGACGAAGTCGGCCGGCCCGACCTGGAAGTAGCCCACGCCCGGCCGGATCGGGTGCCCGGTGAACAGCTCGACCCGCGAGCCCACCCGCACGAGGTACGCCTCGGCGTCCCCCGCGTCGTTGCGGATCAGCGAGCCGCGCCGGCCGTAGATCGCCGCCAACTCGTCGAACGACATCCCGACCGTGGCACCGGCGGGGGACCGCGGCGGTGCGGTGGCCGTACCGACCTCCACCAGTCGCCCGTCGCGGAAGGCCAACAGGAGCACGCCGGCCCAGGAACCGGTCACGCCCGCGTGCACCACCCCGGCACAGCCCGGCGCGGTCCAGTCGATGTGCCCGTCCGCGGTGAGCGTGCGCAGGCTGGCGCCGATCCGGTACACACCGGCGCCGGCGACGCTGAGCACCTGCGGGTGGCTGTGCCCGACAGCGGCGGCGAGCGGGCCGCGCGCCGAGGCAGGCGCGGTGCCGCCGGCCCGGGCTGCCGCCGCTGCCGGACCGGCGACGGCCGCCGGGGCCAGCGTGCCGAACGCCAACGCGGCGGTGGTGAGGAGGATCGTGGGACGGTTCATGGTGGCTCCTTCGGTGATGGGTCTCCTGCCCTGTTAGTCACCGCGCCGGGGCCAACGGTTCGTCGGGTTTCCGACCGACCCGGTCTACGCTCCAAAGAAACGCCGGCCGGGGGTGACGCGGTGACGGCTCCGCTGCGAATCGGGCCCTACGCCATCGAACGCCTGCTGGGCGTCGGCTCGTTCGCGACAGTCTGGCTGGGCTACGACCCGGCGCTCGACGCGCACGTGGCGATCAAGGTGCTGGCCGAGAACTGGAGCCACGACCTGCGGGTCCGCGAACGCTTCCGCGACGAGGCCCGGCTGCTGCGGCGGCTGGAGCACGAGCGGCTGGTGCGGGTGCACGCCGTCGGTGAGCTGCCCGACGGCCGACCGTACGCGGTCCTGGCCTGGGCGGACGGGGGGAGCCTGCGGGACCGCCTGGCCACCGGTGAGCTTCCCGCGCCGGCGGCGCTGCGGCTGCTCGGCGAGATCTGCGCCGGGGTCGCCGTGCTGCACCGGCACGGCGTCGTGCACCGCGATCTCACCCCGGGCAATATCCTGTTCCACTCCGCCGGTCCGGACGACCCGGACGCCGAACGGGTGCTGATCGCCGACCTCGGTCTCGCCAAGGCGCTCGCCGCCGCCTCCGGGCTGACCGCCCGAGCCGGTACCCCGGGTTACATGGCCCCCGAACAGGACGACCCGGGCGCGGTGGTCGACACCCGCGCCGACGTGTACGGGCTCGGCCGCCTCGGCATCCGTCTGCTGGCCGCCGATCCATCGGACGGGCATCCGTCCCGGCCCGACCCGCCGGGGCACCCGCCAGACCCGCCGGGACAAGCGCCAGACCCGCCGCGGTACGCGGCCAGAGCCGACCCGACACGGCACGCCCCGGAGATCCGACTGCGGGCGGGCGTGCCGCCAGCGGTCGCGGCGGTGCTCGCCCAGGCCACCGCCCACCACCCGGCCGACCGCTATTCCGACGCCGCGACCCTGCACGCCGCGCTGACCCGCGCGAGCGGCCCGGTGGGGCGGCCCGTGAGCGGCCCGACGGAGCGGCCCGTCGCGCCGACCCCCGCGAGCGGCCCGGTGGGGCTGGCTGCGGCGAGCGGGCCCGCGCGACAGCGGCCGGCACCTCGGCGCGGGGACCGTCGCCCGTACCGGTTGCGGATGGCCGGGGCCGCTGTCGTGGCCGTCGCCGCCGTCGGTGCGGTGGGCGCCGAGCCGGGTGGCGCCGGGTCGGCTCGGCCGGTCGGCGGCACGTACACGACCGGGCCGTTGACCGTGGTGTTGCCGGCCGGCTGGTCCGCCGCGGGGGCGACCTGGGCCGGTCAGTACGGCGCCGACGGCGAACCCGAACCAGCGCTGGTGATGTCACCGCAACCCCGCCGGTGGGCCGCCGATCCTCACCTGCCCGGCGCGTTCGTGGGCCTCTCCGCCACCACTGCGGCACGCACCACCCCGGCCGGGTTCCTGGCCGAGCGCACCCACGGTGACTGCGCGCCCGCCCCGGCCCGCACCACCAGGCAGGCGGACGTCGAGTGGACGGTGGTGACGTACCGCTGTGACCGGGGCCGGCCGAGCATCGTCGAGTCGGCGGGCCTGCATCCCGCCCGACACGCCCTGGTGTACGCGCAGATCACCCCGCCGGTGGACAGCGGGCCCGACTTCGTGGACACCCTGCTCGCCGGAGTGCGCCTGCGGTAGGTGCGGCTGAACGCGCCCGTGGTGCTCTGGCGGAGCTACGCGCGGGGAGCCGGCGCGACCCTGCGCGCCGCCATCGAGTCGTCGTCGCACCCAGCCCGGCTGGTGCAGACCAACCCGTACGCGCACTGGCTGATGATCGCCGGGGTGGTCGGCACGGCGGCCGGTGTCGAACGGATCATCGAGCAACCGGGCGAGCGCCGGGCGCGCGATGGCCGCGCTCGTCCTGGGCGGTGCCGGGCTGGTGCTGTGCGGTCGGGCGGTGCTCGAGTACGAGGTCTACGAGCGGTTGCCGTTGTCCCACGTCCTCGGTGTCGTCGTGACGATCGCTCTTGCCCCGGTCGCGCCGCACCTGCCCGGTCTGGCGGTGAGCGTCGCCGCCGGCCTGGTGCTGCTGGGGGTCGCGGCTACCGAGTTCCTGCGGGCCCGGCGCCGAGCAAAACGGAAACCTGGCCGCTCGAGGTGCGGCCGTGCCTGATCTCCCGCACGGTACGGACCGCGAAATGCGGTCGGACTCTCTTGTGCGGATAGGTCTGTAATGCAAAGCTAACTGCATGACACACGAATCCGCTCCCCAGGCGGACGGGCCTCACGAGCTGTTGGCGGCCGTGCGCGACCTGACACACCAGGTCCGTGTCGCCCAGCGCGGCACCTGGTTTCCACTGCTGGTCTTCGCGGTGATCACCCTGGTCGCGATACCCGTCTACCGGTACGCCCCCTACCTCGACCTCTTCGACACCTGCCGATCCCGCCCGCAGCACACGGTCTGCATGGCTCCCAACCCCGCGCAGCTCGGGTACTGGACTGTCGCGCTGGTGCTCGCCTACGCGGCGATCGCAGGCTTCTACGTCAGGCAGTCCCGACGCCGTGGCGTGGGCACCCCGATCCGCCCCTACGTCGTCGTCGGCGTCGCGTTGGCCGTACTGATGGCAGCCGTGTCGATCTGGCTGACGTTCCACCCGCTCATCCCCGTCCCCGCCGACCCCTTCTCCACCGACCCGGTCGAGATCGAGGCCGGGCCGGCGGCATGGCTCATCAACGGGCTGGCCAGTCCCATCGCGGTCATCGCGCTGGCGCTGCTGGTGCTCGCGTGGGTCGAACGCAACTGGGCGCTGCTGGCGTACAGCCTCGTCTACCTGGCGATCGTGATGGTGCAGGGCGGCCAGGTCATCCACTCGACCTCGCCGTGGTTCTTCCTGCAGTACCTGCTCGTCCCGGCGGCGCTGCTGCTGCTCGGCAGTGCCGCCTTCGCCCTGATCCGGCCGACCACCGAGGCTTCGGGGCGATGACCGACCATCCCACCAACGGCCTCGACGACGTGGTCCACCAGCGCGTCCGACTGGGCATCCTGGCCATCGCGCACCAGGCCCGCCAGGTCGAGTTCGGTTTCCTGCGCACCACCCTGCAGCTGACCGCGGGCAACCTCGGGCAGCACCTGACCGTCCTGGAAAAGGCCGAGCTGATTGAGATCGAGAAGGGCTACGAGGGCAAGCGCCCACGCACCTGGGTGACTCTCACCGCTGCCGGTCAGGCAGCCCTGCGCGATGAGATCGCCCACCTCAAGCAACTCATCCATCAGGTCGAACAAGCGGAGACGGCGCCGACCGCCGATCGGTGACCGGCGGGCAGCCGACGTGTGCCGTCTAACGAACGAGATTCATGACCCGGGAGGCAGGACCTAGCGGACCACCACGGTGATGGTGTGCTCCCGGCCGTCCTTGGGGACCGTCACGGCAACGGTGCCGGGGCGGACGAAGCGGACGTCCACCACGCCCGCCTCGTACTGCTGGGAGACCAGCTCCGGGCGGTCCACGGTGACGAGCCCCGGCCCGATGCCCTGGATCCGCAGCACCGCACCGGTGGCGAAGCAGAGTGATCGCAGCAGCTCGATCTCGGTGTCGGCGAGCGGCAGGTCGTAGCGGACCGCGCCCTGGCAGGCCGGCGTCGCGTCGGTCGGCGGGGGAGTCGTTCGGGGCGTACCCCTGGTTCTGGTGGGTGTGGGCGGTGTCGCGACCGGGCGTGCGCTTGTCGGCGGCGGTCGCGACGGCGACCCGCCCGGCACGGGCAGGGCCGGGATCGTGGCGGTCGCGGAGGACACGGCGGTCGCGGCGGGCGTCGGTGTCGACGGGCTCGGGCCGGGCGGTTGGACGGGCAGTGGCGAGACGGCGTCGCTGCCGCAGGCGGCGACCCCCACGGTGGCCGCGAGGACGACGACGAGCCGGCGCAACGACGCCCGGCTCATTCGGCGCCGAGTCGTTGCCGGACCTGCCGGCGGGCCAGGTGCAACCGGGACTTCACCGTGCCCACCGGCATGTCGAGCAGGGCGGCGATCTCGGGGTAGCTCAGCCCGAGTACGTCGCGCAGGGCCACCACCTCGGCGAGGTCGGGATGGACCGAGTCGAAGGCGTCCAGCAGGTCGAGGCGGGTGCCCGCGACCACGCTCGTCCGTCGCGGGTCGGCCCGGTCGGGCAGCGGTACGCCGTCAGCCTCCACCCGCCAGCGGCGGCGCAGCGTGCGGTAGGTCGAGCGGGCCCGGTTGGCGGTCAACCGGTGCAGCCAGGTGCGGAACGAGGAGCGTCCCTCGAACCGGGTGATGCCGTTGGCCAGCGCCAACAGCGTGTCCTGGCAGGCCTCCTCGGCGTCCTCCCGGTTGGGCAGGAACCGTGCGCACAGCCGCAGCACCTCCGGGCGCACCGCGACCAGCAGGGCGTCCAGTGCCGCCGGGTCGCCGTGCGCGGCGGACCGGGCCAGGGCGTCGACGTCGTCCGCGTCGGGCATGCCGGGTGTCCAATGCTCGCCGGTGCCGATCCCCGAGCGTACGACCGCCGACGCTGTTTGACACCGCTCCGGTCCGCCACCCGACCCGCCCTATTCGAAGCGGGACACGTCCCCGGCGCCCCGGCGCAGGATCTCCGGCTCCGGGCCGGACAGGTCGATCACGGTCGTCGGCTCCTTGCCGCAGTCGCCCGCGTCGAGCACCGCGTCGAGCTGGTGGTCGAGCCGTTCCTTGATCTCCCAACCCTGGGTCATCGGCTCGTCGTCGCCGGGCAGGACCAGGGTGCTCGACACCAGCGGCTCGGCCAGCTCGGCCAGCAGCGCCTGGGTGACGGTGTGCCGGGGCACCCGCACACCGACGGTGCGCTTCTTGGGGTGCAGCATCCGGCGGGGCACCTCCTTGGTGGCCGGCAGGATGAAGGTGTAGCTGCCCGGGGTGGACGCCTTGACCAGTCGGAAGACCGAGTTGCTGATCTGCACGAACTGGCCGAGCTGTGCGAAGTCCCGGCAGACGAGCGTGAAGTGGTGCCGGTCGTCGAGGTGGCGGATCTGGCGGATCCGATCCAGGCCGTCCGGGTTGCCCAACTGGACGCCGAGCGCGTAGCAGGAGTCCGTCGGGTAGGCGACCAGCCCACCACCGCGGATCAGGTCGGCGACCTGGCCGATGGTCCGGGGCTGGGGGTTCTCGGGGTGCACGTCGTAGTACCTCGCCATGCTGATCAGCCTAGGCGCTCCCACCCGGCGACGAGGAGACGCGGGCCACGGCCGTCGGCGCGGGCGGTGGAGCCGTCGAGATCACCTCGGTAGGGTAGGTGCCGGTCGGCTCCGACCAACAAGATCCACACCGCCGGGGGGCGCCAGGCATGGCCGATTCGTTCGCGCATCTGCACGTGCACACCGAATACTCGATGCTCGACGGAGCGGCCCGACTCAAGGACCTGTTCATCGAGGCCAACCGGCTCGGCATGTCGGCGGTGGCGATCACCGACCACGGCAACATGCACGGCGCGAACGACTTCTACAAGCAGGCGATGGCCGCCGGGATCACCCCGATCCTGGGCGTCGAGGCGTACGTGGCGCCGGAGTCGCGCTATCACAAGGCGCGGGTCAAGTGGGGTCGGCCGGAGCAGAAGAGCGACGACGTCTCCGGTAACGGCGCGATCACCCACAAGACGATGTGGGCGAAGAACGCGCAGGGCCTGAAGAACCTGTTCACCCTCAACTCGCGGGCGTCCATGGAGGGGCACTACATCAAGTGGCCCCGGATGGACATGGAGCTGATCGCCGAGTACGCCGAGGGCATCATGGCCACCACCGGCTGCCCGTCCGGCGCGGTGCAGACCCGCCTGCGGCTCGGCCAGTTCGACGAGGCCCTCAAGGTCGCGGCCACCTACCAGGACATCTTCGGCAAGGACAACTACTTCGTCGAGATCATGGACCACGGCCTCTCCATCGAGAGTCGGGTCCGCGAGGGTCTCACCGAGATCTCCCGCAAGCTGAACATCCCGCCGGTGGTCACCAACGACTCGCACTACACGGTCGAGGAGCAGGCCACCGCGCACGACGTGCTGCTCTGTGTGCAGACGGCCAGCAACATCGACGACCCCAACCGGTTCCGCCTCGAGGGCGGCGGCTACTTCATCAAGAGTGCCGACCAGATGCGCGGGGTCGACTCGTCCGAGTTGTGGCAGCAGGGGTGCCGCAACACGCTGCTGGTCGCCGAGAAGGTCGACCCGACCGGGATGTTCGAGTTCCACAACCTGATGCCGCGCTTCCCGGTGCCCGACGGGGAGACCGAGGAGTCCTGGTTCCGCAAGGAGACGTTCGCCGGCCTGGGCCGCCGCTACCCGAACGGCATCCCGGAGGGGCACGTCGTCCAGGCCGAGTACGAGCTGGGCGTCATCAACCAGATGGGCTTCCCGTCCTACTTCCTCGTGGTCGCCGACTTCATCCAGTGGGCGAAGAAGCAGGGCATCGCGGTGGGCCCGGGTCGTGGTTCGGCCGCCGGCTCGCTCGTCGCGTACGCGCTGGGCATCACCGACCTGGACCCGATCCAGCACGGGCTGATCTTCGAGCGGTTCCTCAACCCCGAGCGGGTCTCGATGCCGGATGTCGACATCGACTTCGACGAGCGTCGGCGCGGTGAGGTGATCAAGTACGTCACCGACAAGTGGGGTGAGGACAAGGTCGCCCAGATCGCCACGTTCGGCACGATCAAGGCGAAGGCCGCGATCAAGGACTCGGCCCGGGTGCTGGGCTTCCCGTACGCGGTCGGCGACCGGATCACCAAGGCGATGCCGCCGGCCGTGATGGGCAAGGACATCCCGCTCACCGGCATCTTCGACAACAAGCACCCCCGCTACGCCGAGGCCGGCGAGATCCGTGGCCTGTACGACTCCGACCCGGACGTCCGCAAGGTGATCGACACGGCCAAGGGCATCGAGGGTCTGATCCGGCAGACCGGTGTGCACGCCGCCGGCGTCATCATGTCCGCCGAGCCGATCATCGAGCACATCCCGTTGATGCGCCGCGACGCCGACGGGGCGATCATCACGCAGTTCGACTACCCGACCTGCGAGTCGCTCGGGCTGCTGAAGATGGACTTCCTCGGCCTGCGCAACCTGACGATCATCGACGACGCGGTCAAGAACATCGAGCTCAACCACGGCCTCAAGCTCGACCTGCTGGCCCTTCCGCTGGACGACAAGCCCGCGTACGAGCTGCTGGCCCGCGGTGACACCCTGGGCGTGTTCCAGCTCGACGGTGGGCCGATGCGGTCGCTGCTGCGGCTGATGAAGCCGGACAACTTCGAGGACATCTCCGCCGTCCTGGCGCTGTACCGGCCCGGCCCGATGGGCGTCGACTCGCACACCAACTACGCGCTGCGCAAGAACGGCCTCCAGGAGATCACCCCGATCCACCCGGAGCTGGAGGAGCCGCTGCGGGAGATCCTGGCCCCCACCCACGGCCTGATCGTCTACCAGGAGCAGGTGCAGCGCGCCGCGCAGATCCTCGCCGGCTACACGCTGGGTCAGGCGGACCTGCTGCGCCGGGCGATGGGTAAGAAGAAGAAGGAGATCCTCGACAAGGAGTTCATCCCGTTCCGGGACGGCTGCCGCGAGCGCGGTTACTCCGACGAGGCGATCCAGGCGGTGTGGGACGTCCTGGTGCCGTTCGCCGGGTACGCCTTCAACAAGGCGCACTCCGCCGCGTACGGCCTGGTCTCCTACTGGACCGCGTACCTGAAGGCGCACTACCCGGCGGAGTACATGGCCGGGCTGCTGACCAGCGTCGGTGACGACAAGGACAAGATGGCGCTGTACCTGTCCGAGTGTCGCCGGATGCGCATCCAGGTGCTTCCACCGGACGTGAACACCTCGGCCGGCCCGTTCACCCCGGTCGGCAAGGACATCCGCTTCGGCCTGGCCGCGGTGCGCAACGTCGGTGCGAACGTGGTCGCCTCGATCATGCGCTGCCGCCAGGAGAAGGGCGACTACACCGACTTCTACGACTTCCTGTCCAAGGTGGACGCGGTGGTCTGCAACAAGAAGACGATCGAATCACTGATCAAGGCCGGTGCGTTCGACTCCCTGGAGCACCCCCGCAAGGGCCTGCTCGCGGTGCACGCCGACGCCATCGACGCGTACGCCGACGTGAAGCGCAAGGAGGCGGTCGGCCAGTACGACCTCTTCGGTGCCGGCTTCGGTGACGCCGACACCGGCAGCACGACGGTGATGCCGACAATCGGTGACAGCGAGTGGGACAAGCGCGACAAGCTGGCCTTCGAGCGCGAGATGCTCGGCCTGTACGTCTCCGACCACCCGCTGTTCGGCCTGGAGCACATCCTCGGCGCGGCGGCCGACACCACGATCGCCTCCCTCGCCGAGGACGGCGCGGTGCCCGACGGGGCGGTGGTCACCCTCGCCGGCATCCTGTCCGGGGTGCAGCGCCGGGTCACCAAGCAGGGCCGCGCCTGGGCCTCGGCCACCCTGGAAGACCTGGCCGGTGGGGTGGAGGCGCTGTTCTTCCCCAACACCTACGAGGTGATCGGCCAGTACATCGCCGAGGACGCCATCGTGGTGGTCAAGGGCCGGGTGGACCGCCGCGACGACACACCCCGGATCATGGCGATGGACATGTCCATGCCGGACGTCAGCACCAGCGCCACCAACAAGCCGGTCACCCTCACCATCCCGGTACACCGCTGCACACCACCGCTGGTGGAGCGCCTCAAGGAGACCCTGGTCCTGCACCCCGGCGACACCGAGGTACACGTCAAGCTGCAGAACGGCGGGCGCACCACCACCCTGCGGCTGGGCCCGTTCCGGGTGGCGGCGACGACCGCGCTGATGGGTGACCTGAAGAGCGTCCTCGGCCCGGCCAACGTGAGCTGACGGGGCCGCGACCCGGCCGGCGCGTGCCGGCCGGGCCGCGGACGGCCGGGCTCAGGCTCAGGCCCGGTCGGGTGCCCCGATCTCCCGCAGCTGGCCGTCGGCCAGCCGCAACCAGCGCCGCACGCCGATCTCGGCCAGGAACCGTTCGTCGTGGCTGACCACCACAAACGCACCCTGGTACGCGGACAGCGCGCTCTCCAACTGGGCGACGCTGACCAGGTCCAGGTTGTTCGTCGGCTCGTCGAGCAGCAGCAGTTGCGGCGCCGGTTCGGCGCAGAGCACACACGCCAGGGTGGCGCGCAGCCGCTCACCGCCGGAGAGCACCCCGACGGGCAGGTTCACCCGGTTGCCCCGGAACAGGAACCGGGCCAGCAGGTTCATCCGCGTGGCGTCGGGCAGGCTCGGCGCGTACGCGGCGAAGTTCTCCGCCACCGTACGGTCGAGGTCCAGCAGGTCCAGCCGCTGCGACAGGTACGCGATCCGCCCGTCGCCGCGCTTCAGCTCACCGCCGGACGGTTGCAGGTCGCCGTTGACCAGGCGCAGCAGTGTCGACTTGCCCACGCCGTTGCCGCCGGTGAGGGCGATCCGCTCCGGCCCCCGGATCACCAGGTCGGCGCCGTCGCCGCCGAACAACTCCCGGTCGTCGAAGCGGGCCCGCATCCCCTGGCCGGAGAAGACCGTGCGCCCGCCCGGGACTGTGGTGTCCGGCAGGTCCACGACGATGCGGTCCTCGTCGCGGACCGCCCGGCCGGCCTCGTCGAGTCGGGCCTTGGCCTGACCGAGCCGGGCCGAGTGTGTCTCGTGAGACTTTCCGGCGGACTCCTGCGCGTTGCGCTTCATGGTGCCGGCGAAGATCTTCGGCAGGCCGGCGTTCTTCAGGTTCTTCGAGGCGTTGCTGGCCCGCCGGTCGGCGCGTTCCCGGGCCTGCTGCATCTCCCGTTTCTCCCGCTTGACCTCCTGCTCGGCGTTGCGCAGGTTGCTCTCGGCCACGTCCCGGGCCGCCCGCACCGCCTCGGTGTACGCGGTGAAGTTGCCCCCGTACCAGCGGATCTCGCCCTGCTCCAGCTCGGCGATGCGGTCCATCCGGTCCAACAGTTCCCGGTCGTGGCTGACCAGCAGCAGGCACCCGGACCAGTCGGTCAGCACGTCGTACAGCCGGTGCCGGGCCGCCAGATCCAGGTTGTTCGTCGGCTCGTCGAGCAGCAGCACGTCCGGACGGCGCAGCAGTTGCGCCGCCAGGCCGAGGGACACCACCTGGCCGCCGCTGAGGGTGTGCAGCCGCCGGTCGAGGGTCAGCTCGCCCAGGCCGAGGCGGTCCAGCTCGGAGCGAGTGCGCTCCTCGATGTCCCAGTCGTCGCCGATCGTGGCGAAGTGCTCCTCGCCGGCGTCGCCAGCCTCGATGGCGTGCAGCGCCGCGATCCGCTCGGCGACGCCCAGCACCTGCGCCACGGTCAGGTCGCCGACCAGCGGCAGGGTCTGCGGGAGGTAGCCGAGCAGGCCGTCGACGGTGACGCTCCCGCCGCTGGGCCGCAGCTCCCCGGCGATCAACCGCAGCAGGGTGCTCTTACCGGCGCCGTTGGGCGCGACCAGGCCGGTGCGACCGCCCGGAACGGTGCAGGACAGCTCCGAGAAGACCGGAGTGTCGTCCGGCCAGGAGAAGGACAGGTTCGAGCAGACGATGAACGCATCAGACATGCGAGTGACCTCAGAGGGTGGGATGGGCGCGCCTCAGCCGCCCGACGACACGGGACCGGTGCAACGACGGCATGGCCACGGCGGCCGCGCACACGCGCGCCGCACCGCTGGCCGAACATGTCCGGTCTCACCCGGAGATGTCGTCGTCACCCGCCATGTCTGGTCTCCCCAGTCGTACCGCCAACCCAACTCGCCGAGTCTAACAACGGATCCCCACCCCGCCACCGGGTTCCCGTCGCGGCAACGCCGATCCGTTCAGCGGGGGCGATATTCGACCTCGGGGCGGCCGGGGGTGCCGTAGCGGAGGCTGCGGGCGGCCCGGTCCACGGTGACCAGGTACTCCAGGTAGCGGCGGGCGGTCACCCGGGAGATGCCGGTCGCCGCGCTCACCTCGGTCGCGGACAGTCCCACCTGTGGGTCGGTCCGGTCGGCCAGCGCCACGCGTACCCGATCGAGGGTCTGCGCGTCGAGGCCCTTGGGCAGGCTGTGCCCGGCGGTGCCGCGCAGGGTGGCGAACATCTGGTCCACCTCGTGCTGGGCGGCCACCTCGCCGTCGGCGAGGGCCTGCGCGCGGTAGTCGGCGTAGCGTTCCAGCTTGTCGCGGAACGCCGCGAACGTGAACGGCTTGAGCAGGTAGTGGGTCACCCCGAGGGACACCGCGGTGCGCACCACCGCCAGGTCCCGGGCGCTCGTCACCGCCAGCACGTCGACGTCGCTGCCGGCGGCCCGCAGCGCCCGGCAGACGTCCAGACCGTGCAGGTCGGGCAGCCGAAAATCCAGGAGTACGAGGTCCACGTCGCCGCCGCCGCGCAGCGCCGCCATCGCCGCCCGCGCGGTGTGCGCCACCCCGACCACCACGAAACCAGGAACCCGTTCGGTGTACGCGCAGTGCGCCTCGGCGAGCAGCGGCTCGTCCTCGACGACCAGCACCCGGATGTCGGTCATCAGTGCTCACCTCCGTTCGGCAGGCGGACGGTGAACAGGCTGCCGCCGTCGTCCGAGCGGCCCACCTGGTAGCTGCCGCCGTGCCGGCGGACCACCTGCCCGACAAGTGCCAGGCCGAGGCCCCGGCCGGTGCTCTTGGTGGACCAGCCGCGCCGGAACGCGTCGGCCACCCGCTCCGGGGCCAGCCCGGGGCCACTGTCGGCGACCCGGACCACCAACTCGTCCTCGAACGTGCCGACGAGGACCCGCACCCGGCGGGGCGCAGACGTGCCGGCCACCGCCTCCAGGGCGTTGTCGACCAGGTTGCCGACCACGGTGAGCAGGTCGCCGGTCGGCAGTGGGCTGTCGTCGAGGCGGCAGTCCGGCTCGACGACCAGGTCGACCCCGCGCTCGCTGGCCTGCGCCGACTTGCCGAGCAGCAGCGCGGCCAGGGCCGGCTCGGTGACCGCGCCGACCACCCGGTCGGTCAACTGCTGGGCCAGGGCGAGGTCCCGGGTGCCGAGCCGGACGGCCTCGTCGGCGCGGCCCAACTCCACGAGCGTCAGCACGGTGTGCAGCCGGTTGGCCGACTCGTGGGTCTGCGCCTGCAACGCCTCGGTCAGCGCTCGCACCGAGTCCAGCTCACTGGCCAGGGTGCGCAGCTCGGTCTGGTCGCGCAGGGTCAACACGGTGCCGAGCACCGCGCCCTCGAAACGGGTGGTCCGCTGGTTGGCGACGAGCACCCGGTCACCGGCGAGGACGGGTTCGTCGCGGGCGTCGCGCCCGGAGCCGAGCAGGTCGGCCACCGCGGGCGGCAGGTCGATCCCGGCGACCGGCCTGTCGATCACCGGCGCGTCCACGTCGAGCCCCACCAGCCGGCGACCCTCGTCGTTGATCAACGCGATCCGCCGGTCGGTGGTCAGCACCACGAGACCCTCGCGCACCGAGTGCAGGACCGCGTCGTAGTACTCGTACATCCGGGTCATCTGTGCCGGACCGAGACCGTGCGTCTGGCGGCGCAACCGGCGGCTGAGCAGCCAGGAACCGGTTGCCGCGAGCGCCAGGGCCGGCGCGGCGACACCGAACAGCACCGGCAACTGGCCCAGCAGCTTGCGGTTGATCGCCCTGGTGGTGATGCCCACCGAGACCAGGCCGATGATGCGCCGCCGCTCGTCGTACACCGGGACCACCGCGCGCACCGACTCGCCGAGCGTGCCGACGTTGGTGGTGGTGAACGCGTGGCCGGCCAGGGCGGGCCCGATGTCCCCGACGAACGGCTCGCCGATCCGTTCCCGGGTGGGGTGCGAGAAGCGGGTGCGGTCGGGGGCCATCACCACCACGAAGTCGGTGCCCGTCGCCTGCCGGGTCGATTCGGCGTACGGCTGGAGGATCCTCGCGGGGTCGGCGGTCGTGAGGGCCGCGCGGACGTCGGGGGATCCGGCGACGGTCTGTGCCACCGCGAGCACCTCCTCCTGCGCGGCCTGGCGGGAGTCGCTGCGGGCCAGCCAGACGGCACCGGCCGCGCCGGCCAGCACGAGCAGCGTCACCACCACCGCCTGGAGGGCGAAGAGTTGCCCCGCGATGCTCCACTGACGTCGGGCCACCTCCACCACCTCCTCGTCGCGCCGCCGCCGCCGTTGTCGGGTTCGCGGTGAACAGAATGACCGCAAGGCTGTCAACGGGTGAGACACGGTTCACATTGTCGACATGGACACCACCGCATCCACCACCTCACCGGCACCGGCGGTCCGCCGGGACCGTACCCGTTACCTGTACCTCGCCGTCATCGTGGCCGTGCTCGCCGGCATCGTGGTTGGCCTGGTGGCCCCCGATTTCGGCAAGGAACTCAAGCCGATCGGCACCGGCTTCGTCAACCTGATCAAGATGATGATCAGCCCGGTCATCTTCTGCACCATCGTGCTCGGCGTCGGGTCCGTCCGGCAGGCCGCGAAGGTCGGCAAGGTCGGCGGCCTCGCCCTCGGCTACTTCCTCACCATGTCGACGGTGGCGCTCGCCATCGGCCTGGTCGTCGGCAATCTCATCCACCCCGGTTCCGGCCTGAACCTGGGTGCGGACCTCGCGGGCGCGGGCAAGGCCGCGGCCGGCGACGAGGCCGCGGGTACGACGGAGTTCCTGCTCGGGATCATCCCGACCACGATGCTCTCCGCGCTCACCGAGGGCGAGGTGCTCCAGACGCTGCTGGTGGCCCTGCTCGTCGGCTTCGCGGTGCAGGCCATGGGTCGGCGCGGCGAGCCGGTGCTCGGCGCGATCGCCGTCATCCAGCGCGTCGTGTTCAAGGTCCTCGCCATGATCATGTGGCTGGCGCCGCTCGGCGCCTTCGGTGCCATGGCCGCCGTGGTCGGCGCGACAGGCGTGGACGCGCTCAAGAGCCTCGCCCAGATCATGCTGGGCTTCTACGCGACCTGCCTGATCTTCGTGCTGGTGTTCCTCGGCGCGCTGCTCTGGTTCGTGGCCCGGATCTCGATCTTCTCGCTGCTGCGCTACCTCGGCCGGGAGTTCCTGCTGATCCTGTCGACCTCGTCGTCGGAGTCGGCGCTGCCGCGGCTGATCGCGAAGATGGAACACTTCGGGGTGAGCAAGCCGGTCGTCGGCATCACGGTGCCGACCGGATACTCGTTCAACCTGGACGGCACGGCGATCTACCTGACCATGGCGTCGCTGTTCATCGCCGACGCGCTGGGCAACCCGCTCTCCATCGGCGAGCAGGTGTCGCTGCTGCTGTTCATGATCATCGCGTCGAAGGGTGCGGCGGGCGTGACCGGCGCCGGCATCGCGACCCTGGCCGGCGGCCTCCAGTCGCACCGGCCCGACCTGGTCGACGGGGTCGGGCTGATCGTGGGCATCGACCGGTTCATGTCGGAGGCTCGGGCGCTCACCAACTTCGCCGGCAACGCCGTGGCGACTGTGCTGGTGGGCACCTGGACCGGTGAGTTCGACCGGGACCGGGCGGTCGGCGTGCTGCGCGGTGACGACCCGTTCGACGAGGCCACCATGCTGGACGAGCACGACGACGAGTCGGCGGCACGCCCCGACGAGGCAACCACGCCGGCCGGCGTCCCCGCCTGACCGTCCACGCTGGCCGGTCTGGCCCCCGCGGTGCGTGGCCGGGTGCTGCTGCACTCCTGGGCGCGTGAGCTGGGTGCCTCGCCGGGAGCGCTGTCGCACCGGCACGTCAACGCCCTGGACGCCCTGGTCACTGACTGGCACGGCCAGGGCCCGACCGATCTGCCCGGGGGTCTTCGGGTGCTCCGCCGCGGCGGCCGACTGTCGCCGCTGAGCCCCGGCTGATCCGCCGCCGGTCGACGCCTCGAACGCACCTCGCCGAGGACCTGCCCCACCACCCTGCGGACCCTTTGCTCTGCACCCGCCCATGCGCCAGTTACGGACCGTGCGCGGTGCACGGGCGGGTGCAGAGCAAAGGCGGCGCGGGTGGTGCATCGGTCGGCCGCCTGCCCGGGTCATCCAGCGGTACGAGCCGGTGCCGAGGGCCTCAGCCGCTGTGCGCCCGGTCCCGGAAGGTGGTCCGGTCCGACCCGACGGCGTGAACTGAGTGCAGAGTTCGACGGGGCTCCGCTGTCGCTGCACCGGCGCTTCCTCGGCTGGGTGCGGTGAGCATCATCCGGGCCGGAGACGAGAAGTTCCACTACAGCGACGGGTCACACAGGTGGATCCCGCCCAGCCCCGACTACGACCAGGAGGTCTGGGACGAGCAGGTCCGCCAGCACAAGCAGGCTCACCTGCGGAACGAGCATCCGAAGGTCCGCATCCACCGCCTCGTCTGACGCGTCGGCACTCGTCAGCTCGTTGCCCGCAGGGCCGCCGCACAGAACTCGGCCGGTGGCAGGTATTCGTGGGCGGTTACGTAGCGGAGCAGGAGTTGAGGTGCGGCGTACGCGACGCCGTCACCCCGTACCTCGAATTCGGCGCTCTCGCGGGCGAGCACGCCCTGCCGATAGGCTTCACTGGCGTCCTCGCCCATGTCCCGGACGCAGATTTCGCAGTAGTGGTGCCCGCGAGTCTGGCGGACCCGGGCCTTGGCCAACTCGGTCAGGGCTGGCAGCAACCCGTCCGGGGGAGCGCCGGTCGGGAACGGATGCGCGGCCTCCAGCCAGCCGACGTTGAGCAGCGGTTCGTCGGCTGCCCCTTGCTCGTCCTCCTCATGCCGCTCCAGGTACGTGTACGGCGTCAGGTCCGCGAAGTACGTCACGGGTTCTGTCTACCCCAGGAGCACTTGACAGGCGGTGTGTGCGCTAACATCGACAACCACCACTGCCTGTCGGGAGGTTCGATGACGCTCGTCCTCGCGCGTTCCACCGCACGTCGGATGGCCGGGCTCACGGCGCTGGTCGTGCTGCTCGCCGTCGGCCTCACCGTCATCTCCCCGAAGCCGGCCATGGCGTGGGACAACGGCACGGCGGACACCCCGCCGATGGGGTGGAACAGCTACGACTCGTTCAACTGGCGGGTCACCGAGTCCGACGTCCGGGCCAACGCCGACTACATGCGCGACAACCTGCGCCAACACGGCTGGCAGTACGTCGTCATCGACTGGGCCTGGTACTACCCGGGCCAGCACAACAACAGCCCCAACCAGGACGCCAACCTGAATCCCCGGCTGCGGATGGACGCCAACGGGCGCCTGCTGCCGGACACCACGCGGTTTCCCTCGGCGGCGGGCGACAACGGGTTCAAGCCTCTCGCCGACTACGTGCACGCCCAGGGGCTGAAGTTCGGCGTCCACCTGATGCGCGGCATCCCCCGCCAGGCGGTCGCCGACAACGTGCCGATCCTCGGCACCAACTGCCGAGCCAACCAGATCAACAACACCACCACCGCGGCCTGGCTCAACCTGATGTGGGGCCTGAACATGTCCAACGCCTGCGCGCAGGCGTACCTGGACTCGGTCTTCCAGCTCCTGGCCGGCTGGGGCGTCGACTACGTGAAGGTCGACGACATCGCGGCCCCGACGTACCGGCAGGCCGAGGTCGAGGGTTACCGGACCGCGATCCAGCACAGCGGCCGGCCGATGGTGCTGAGCCTGTCGCCGGGCGCGACACCGCTGGCCAGCGGCGGGCACGTGCGGGACAACGCGCACATGTGGCGCATCGTCAACGACCTGTGGGACAACTGGTCGTCGCTCGACGCGCTCTTCGACCAGTTGCGCAACTGGACGCCGTACCGAACGACTGGTGCCTGGCCTGATCCGGACATGATCCCGATCGGGCGGCTGTCGAAGTACGGCCCGGTCGGCGCACCCCGCTACTCCGCGCTCACCGCCGACGAGCAGCGCACCCTCATGACCCTGTGGGCGATCAACCGGGCGCCGCTGATGTGGGGCGGCAACCTGGTCGAGAACCGCGCCGCCGAGCTGGCGTTGATGACCAACGCGGCGGTGCTCGCCGTCGACCAGAACAGCGCCAACAACCGCCAGCTCGTCGGCGGCACCCGGCAGGTGTGGACCGCCGACGTTCCGGGCAGCGACCACCGGTACGTGGCGCTGTTCAACCGGGAGAGTGCCACCGCCAACGTCTCGGTGAACCTGGCCGACCTGGGCATCGGCTCGGCCGTCGTCACGGACCTGTGGTCCGGCACCGGCCTCGGCACCGTCACCGGCACGCTCACCCGCTCCCTGCCCGCCCACGGGAGTGGCCTGTATCGGCTGGCGCCGCAGACCACAGTCCCCCCGCCGACCACCTACACGGTGGCTGCCCGGCACAGCGGCAAGTTCCTCGACGTCTCCAACGCGTCCACGGCGGATGGTGCCAACGTCGTGCAGTGGGCCGCGAACGGGCAGGCCAACCAGCGGTGGCGGATCCAGGACGCCGGCGGCGGCTACTCCACGGTGACAAGTGCCAGCAGCGGCAAGTGCCTCGACGTGTACGGCGGCACGAGTGCCACCGGCGACGGCGTCCGGGTCATCCAGTGGGCCTGCAACGGCGGCACCAACCAGCAGTGGCGGGTCGAGGACCTCGGCACCGGCTACGTCAGGTTCGTCGCCCGCCACAGCGGGAAGTGCCTGGACGTGCTGAACTCCGCCACCGCGGACGGTGCACAGGTCGGGCAGTGGGCCTGCGGCACCGGCACCAACCAGCAGTGGCGCCGCACCGGCGTGTAGGCAGCGGCGTGCCGCCGTGTGGCACTCAGCGGCGGCGTGCCCGCCACATCGTGTGCTCCCGGGAGATCGCTGTCTCCGTGTCGTTGACGAACTGCGACAACTGGGCCTCCGAGGTGATCCGGCTGGCCAGTGACCCCATGGCGGCGAGCTCCTGGCTCGCCAGGGCGTAGGCGGTCGCCACCGCGGAGTGTTGCCGCGTCTGCGTCCAGGCCGCACCGGCCGCGACCGCGGCGGCGGCCACGCCGAACAGGTCGACGTCGGTGAAACCGGCGACCCTCGACATCGCCAGGGCCAGCCCCACCAACTCCAGGACCAGCATGGCGACCGACCACCGTGTCGCTCGGGCGCGGTTCGACAACGAGCGCGCGGCGTACCAGACCCGCTGGGTCTCCAGACGACCGTTCACGTACGACGCCCGGCGCTCCGCGAGGGAGGTGGCCCGTACGGTTCGCATTCCCTCCGTGATCTGCTGCCCGGCCAGGGCGGGTGCCGCCAACCCGGCCCCGGACATGTCCCTGGTCAGGCCCAACAGTCGGCCGGTGAACTCCTCGACACACTCCGAGTCGTCGCGTGAGCGGGGAAACGGATCGGCTGCGATCGCGAATCGCCACGTCAACGACTTGATGGACTCGGAGAGCGCCCTCCCGACATACCACCGCTCGTCGGGACGGTTGGTGAGCAGGAAGACCTCCACGATCGAGGTGGCGGCGAAGGCGCCCACCGCGATTGCCGGACCCACCGTGAAGTTGTCGAGCTTCCAGGTGCCGACCCCCGCCAACGCGGCCAGCAGGAGCAGCGACAGCCGCAGGGCGGTCAGGGACGCGAACACCCGCTGCCCGCGTAGCGACTCAGTGGACACGGCCCGCTGAAACGGCGGAAAGTCCTCGGCATTCAGCATGGCGTCGACCTCCCGAGGAGAACCTTCACCAAACATAGAGGGCGGTGTCTACGGCCTGTCGGCCCTCGTGGCGGTGATTCGCCGGGAAACCCGCCACCGCCGGCACGCCCGGGGCGAGAATGGTTGGTCGGGGAGGGGTGCCGCGACGACCGGGGGAGCAGGCGTGCCCGCAACCAGCCTCCTTGGCCGGCTCCGTCGCCGTGACCCGGGGGATGCCGTCCTGCGGCGAGCGGCACGGCTGACACTCGTCGCGTCCGTCGTCTTCTACGCCTGCCGTTACGGCGCGGGCAGCTCGGTCCTCGCCACCTACGGCCTGTTCGGCACGATCGCCGCCGGGTCGTTCGCGCAGTTGCCCGGTCCGGCGCCGCAACGGGCGCGGATCCTCGTCACGGCACTGCCGGCGATCTGGGCGCTGGTCGCCGTGGGCTCGTTGTTGGCGTGGAGCACGTGGTCGGCCGCCGGCGGGATGCTGGTCATCGGGTTCGTCGTGGCGTTCGCCGGGGTGGGCAATCCGCGCCTGGTGGGGTTGGCCAGCGCGTTCCAGCTCTTCTACATCCTGGCGTCCTTCCCGCCGTACCAACCGGGCACCCTGCCGCAGCGACTCGGCGGCGTCACGCTCGCCATTCTGCTGCTCGCCGCGGCCGAGGTGCTGCTCTGGCCCGATCCGGTGCCGGTCTCCTACCGGCAGCTGCTCACCCGGGCGGCGGACGGCGTCGGGGCCTTCCTCGACGCCACCGCCGACGCCCTGACCGACCCGCACGCCGGTCCCGGTGGTCCGGACCGGCGGCGTGCGCGGGCGTACGACGTGGTGGCCCCGCTCGGGTTGGGCCGCAGTGCGCCGGAGCGGGCGCCCACCGCGGCGGGCGCCCAGGACCGGGCGCTGCGGATCTCGGCGGCGGCACTGCGGGAGGTGCTCGCCGAGGCGGACCGGCTCGCGGGAGACGCCCCGCCGGAGCCGATCCCGGACCTGGCGGCGGCGCGGCTGCTGCGCGCCTGCGCCGACACGACCCGGGCCGCCGGCCGGAACCTGGCACCGGGGGCGCCTCCGGTCGACCTCGGGAGCCTGGACGCCGCGATCCGCACGGCCGAGGCGGCGTACCCGGTGGGCCGGGGCGGCGGCGCGGCGGACGTACCCCGGATGTGCCGGGACGCGACCGCGCTGGCCCTCGCCGACCAGGTGCGGGTCTTCGCCGTCGGCGCCCGGGTCGCCGCCGGGGCGCGGCCCGCGGTGGGCGATGCCTACCCCACGCTCTTCGAGTACGCGCGACACAGCCCGTGGACGCTGTACTGGCGACAGTTCCGCTCCCACCTGGCACCGCGCTCCGCCAACCTGCACAGCGCGCTGCGACTGGCCGTGGCACTGTCGGTCGCCCGGGTGGGCGCCGGGCTGCTGCAGCTCCACCACGGCTTCTGGGTGCTCCTGACGACGCTCACGGTCCTGCGGACCTCGGCCGCCGACACGCGCACCGCGTTGCGGCCCGCCGTGCTGGGCACCATCGCGGGCGTCGTCGTCAGCGGCCTGCTGGTGTTCCTCGTCGAGGAGCCCATCGTGTACGCCGTCGTGCTGCCGGTCACCTTGCTGCTGGCGTTCGGTGTCGGTCGGCTGCTGGGCCCGGTGTGGCAGCAGGCGCTGTTCACCCTGCTGCTGACTGTCGTCTTCAGCCAGCTCAGCCCCGAGGGTTGGCGGCTCGCCGAGGCACGTCTGGTCGACGTCGGACTCGGCGCGGTGATCGGTGTGCTCGCCGGCGTCGCCATGTGGCCGCGCGGCGCGGGCCACGACCTGCGCCACAACGCCGCCCGCTACCTGACGGCCAGCGGGGAGGCGGTCCAGCAGACCGTGGAGGCGGTGCTGGGCGACGCGCCGCCGCCCGAGGACGACCTCGACCGGGTCCGCCGCCGGATGGTCCTGGTCGACTCGTCGTACTGCCAGTACCACTCCGAGCGCCACGACCCGCGACACGCGGGGGTGGACTGGGACGCCGCCCTGGGCGCCGGGCAGCACGTGGTGCCCGGCGCCGAGTCGCTGCTGCGCCGCAACCCGCCCGGCTGCCTCGCCGGCTGGCCGGCCGCGGCGGTCCTGCTGCGGGACGCGGCCGGGCAACTGCGGTCGGCGTACGACGACCTGGCCGGCGAGGTGGCGCACGGCCGGGCCTCCGGCCGGGTGCCCGCTCCGACCGACTGTGTCGACGAGGTGGACCGGATCCGCCCGTTGCTCGGCGCGGTCGACGCCTCGGCGGTGCGGCACCTGGTGGAGGTCGACAGGTGGCTCGCCGGCCTCGCCGACAGCCTCGCCCGGATCCACCCGCCGCCCGGCTCGGCGGGGCGACAGTGAGCCGCTTCGGGTCAGGGGATGACGGGTAGGCCGCTGTGGTAGAGGTGCTCGAACTGACTGTGGACCCAGAGGATGCGGCCGTCGGGGCGTACCACCTTGCGGAGGTCGGCGATGGTGACGTCCTGGGCGCGGAGCACGACGTGCAGCGTCCGGAGGACGGCGCCCTCGGCGTGGACGGGAGACGCCGGTGCGTGGGGGGCCCGTTCCGCGAGCCCGGCGCTGTGGTCGTCCGCGGTGAGGTGGCTCGCGGCCTCCGCCGCGGCGTTCAGTGTCTCGTTCGCCAGGGCGACCTGCTCCTCGATGGCCTTCCACTGCTCTTCGCTGAAGTCGAGTTTGAGCTCGGCCAGACCCACGCCCAGCAGAGGCTTGAGCAGCATGGTGGTGGCCTTCAGGAGGGGGACGGCTCTGGCCCACCACTCTCGGGAGACGTCCGGGTAGTAGACGCCGGCATCGCGCCGGTCGGGTTCGAGGACGTGCACGGGCTGCAGCGAGTGCTCGCAGTACAACGTCAGCCGCATCCGCCTGGTGGTCCACTGCGGGTTGCGAAGGGACGCCTCGACGGGGGTGAGGGTGAACAGGCGCGGGCCGTCCGCGGCCTCGTCGTTGAGTTGCCACATCAACGCGGTGAGCTGTGCGTTCACGCCCGCGAGGTTGGCCTTGACGGTGTCGTTGAGCTCGGTCACCCGTCGACTCAGCCCGCGGACATGACTGTCCATCAGCGCCACGCCGTCCTGCAGACTGGCGAGCGCGTCCTGGCTCGCGCCCGCACCGCCCAGCAGCGAGTTGATGGCGGGGAAGGCGTCGCAGCTGGAGATCGGGCACTGCGCGATGCTCTGCCCGTGTGCGTCGCGCAGTTTGATGAGTTTGTCGACGTCGAACAGGCCCGCACCCGGCGTGGGCAGGCCGCACCCGTCCCGGCAGGCGACGAGGGCGACGGTGCTCAGGCCGGGCCAGAACCGCTCGATGCAGTAGCGGATCTCGTCGGTGACCTGGCGCAGGTAGGTGACGGCGTCCGGGCCGCGCACCTGGACCTGGACACCGACCCCGGTACGCACGGTGAGCAGCGCGCGGGCGCCGTACCGGCTCTGCAGGACCATGCCCTGCTGCCAGTGCACGCCCTGGAGGGAGTCGGGCTCCGTGTAGCGCTGGTGGTGCAGGCGGACGATGAGCCGGTACATCAGGGAGTCGGGAATGACCACGGGGCCTGCGGGGCCTTCCGAGATCCGGCACACCTCCAGGTACTCGCGGTCGGCGGTGCGGAACTCGACCCAGGCCCCGCGCAGGTCCGGCTGTGCGGCGGGGACGAGTTGCGCGATGAGACTCACCGGCTCGGGTGCGGCGTCGAGGGAGACCAGGTAGGTCAGCTCGAAGCGCCCCATGAGCGCCAGGAACAGTCGCTGCTGTTCTCTCGTGTAGCGCGTGCCGTCGGGAGCCTGGGCGGCACTCCACAGGCGCCCGAGCATGCGGTGTGGGACGAGACCGAGGGCGTCGACGGCGTCTCGACTGTCGAGGACGGCGGCGATCGCGACGTTGAGCCAGTCCGGTTGGAGGATCACGAACGCGGCAAGCGCGTCGTCGTCCGCGTAGTAGATCCACTTCCCCAGGTGGTGGGCGTTACTGGCCAGCGTCCGTGCCTGGAAGGCGTTCAGTCCCTGGGCTTCGGCCACCGCTTCGTAGCCGCGGTAGTCGATCACCTGCCGACCGCCGGCGGTGACTGCCTCGATCGTCCGCTGCCACGTGGCCGGGTAGCGACGGTGCACGTGCGGGAGCGTGCCGGCGGTCGTGGCGATCGCCTCCCGCAGTGCCTCCAGCCGGTCGTCCGGGATGGCGCTGTCGACCTCGTGGAAACCGACGATCAGGCTGCCGAAGCGCTGTTTCAGGTGCGTTTCGTCGATGGCGTCCGCCCGCGAGGACGGCCCACCGTGGGACGCGACCACGAGGACCCGGGCGTCCGGGGCCCGGTGGGCGATCATGGCGATCCACGACTCCACCATGCCGGCCGCGACACCCGGACGGGGTTTCCAGACGACGACGTAGACGGCCGGCGCGCTGAAGAACAACTGGTGCGCCGGCTGGTAGGCCTGCTGGCCGCCAAAGTCCCACCCGTTCAGGGTGATCTCCTGGTCGGCGTGGCTCACCACCAGCGGCTTGATCTCCATGCCCTGTGTCTGGTGACGATCCTGCCAGGGCTCGCCGCGCAACGCCCCGAGCAGGGTGCTCTTCCCAGCCTCGCCAGCGCCCACGAACAGCAGCTTCGCCTCCGAGATCGAGATCCCGTCGGTGGCGACATCCCGGAGGAACGCCAGCAGCGCCTCCGTGCCCTCCACCTCGGCGGCCAGCACCTCGGGCGGAAGTGGATTGCCCTCTACGACAAGCATCCGAAGCTCTGCGAGCCGACCAATGGCGTCGGGCAGGGCGGTGAGCTGATTGTCGGCCAGGGACAGCCCGCTGAGGGAGTTCCAGGCGGCGATGGCGTCGGGCAGGGTGGTGAGCTGGTTGCCGACCATGGACAGAGACAAGAGGGCGGTCCAGGCAGCGACAGCGTCCGGCAGGGTGGTGAGCTGGTTGCCGTCCAGGTGCAGTTCGGTGAGGGAGGTCCAGGCGGCGACGGCGTCGGGCAGGGTGGTGAGGTGGTTGCCGTCCAGGTACAGAACATTGAGATGGGCCCAGACGGCGACTGCGTCGGGTAGGGCGGTGAGCTGGTTGTAGTCCATATCGAGCCGTGTCAGGGCAGTCCAGGCGGCGACTGCGTCCGGTAGCGCGCTTAGCTGGTTGCGGTCCACGTTGAGCCGTGTCAGGGCAGTCCAGGCGGCGACCGCGTCCGGTAGCGCGGTGAGCTGGTTTTCGTACGCGAGAAGCATGGTTAGGCCCGTCCAGGCGGCGACTGCGTCGGGCAGGGCGGTGAGCCGGTTGCCGGCCAGGCGTAGTTCGGTGAGGGAGGTCCAGGCGGCGACGGCATCGGGCAGGGTGGTGAGCTGGTTGGCAATCAGGTGCAGGGTGGTGAGGGAGGTCCAGGCGGCGACGGCGTCGGGTAGGGCGGTGAGGTGGTTGTCGCTCAGGCGTAGTTCGGTGAGGGAGGTCCAGGCGGCGACGGCGTCGGGTAGGGCGGTGAGGTGGTTGTCGCTCAGGTGCAGGGTGGTGAGGGAGGTCCAGGCGGCGACGGCGTCGGGTAGCACGGTGAGCCGGTTCTCACCCAGGTCCAGGGTGGTGAGGCAGGTCCAGGCAGCGACGGCGTCCGGCAGGGTGTCCAGGTCGTTCTCAGCTAGATCGAGGCTGGTCACATCAGCGAGAGCCGGGATGTCGCGCAGCAGCTCGGCGAGGTCGCCAGCGGTCAGGGCGAGACCGCTGAGGTCGACATGCCCGCCGGTGGCGGCAGCTATGCGGTCTTTGGCCTCGACAATCGTGCCGTCATCCATGCCGAAGCAGCGTAGTCCCCCGTGCACAGTCAGTATTGCCGGCTGGGTCGACTCTCGGCGCGATCGGGTCGACGTACGGATCTGACAGGCCGCCGATCGCCGATTGGCCGTGCCCGTTCGCCGTCGCCCCGCCTAGCGTCGACGGCATGGAGTTCGAGCAGGCGCAGCAGTTGTGGAAGCCGGAGCCCGGCTGGTTGAACACCGCCTCCTACGGGTTGCCGCCCGAGCCGGCGTGGACGGCACTTCAGGAGGCCCTGGACGCGTGGCGGGTCGGCCGGACGTCGTGGGAGGGCTGGGGCGAGTCGGTGCACCGGTCCCGTGCCGCGTTCGCCGACCTGATCGGGGTGCCGGCCGGTGACGTCGCGGTCGGCGCGGCCGTGTCGCAGATCCTCGCGCCGGTCGCGGCCGCCCTGCCGGACGGGGCGAGGGTGGTGGTTCCCGAGGTCGAGTTCACCTCGAACCTCTTCCCCTGGCTGGTGCAGGAGGAACGCGGCGTCAAGGTGCACACGGTGCCGCTGGACGCCCTGGTCGACGCCATCGACGCCGACACCGACGTGGTCGCGTTCAGTATGGTGCAGTCCGCCGACGGGGCGGTGGCGGCGTACCACGAGATCGTGGCCGCGGCCCGCGCGCACGACGCGTTGGTGGTGGTGGACGCGACCCAGGCGTGCGGCTGGCTGCCGTTCGACGGGAACCGGGCCGACGTGGTGGCGGTGGGTGGCTACAAGTGGCTGATGAATCCGCGCGGCACCGCGTACGCCTATCTGGCCCCGGCGTTGCGCGAGCGGCTACGCCCGGACGCGGCCGGCTGGTACGCGGGCCGCGACCCGCACGCCTCCTACTACGGCCCACCGTTGCGGCTGGCCGACGACGCCCGCCGGTTCGACATCTCACCGGCCTGGTTCAGCTGGGTCGGCGCGGCGCCCGCCCTGGAGGTGGTCGCCGAGATCGGCGTGCCGGCGATCCGGGAGCACAACGTGGCGCTGGCCAACCGGTTCCTGACCGGGCTGGGCCGGCCGGCGGGGGAGAGCGCCATCGTCAGCGTGGACGTGCCCGGCGCCGAGCAGCGCCTCGCGGCGGCCGGGATCCGGGCGGCGGTCCGCGCCGGACGGGTCCGTGCCTCCTTCCACGTCTACTCCACCGAGGCCGACGTGGACGCCGCGTTGACCGCGCTGGTCGGATAGGCCGGCCGCGCCCGTTGCGGGGCACGGCCGGCCGGCCGGTCAGGAGCAGATGCTGAAGCTCGCGTACGTGTACGAGAGAGGCTGCCACTCCAGGTCAGGCCCCAGGCTCATGTCCCACTTGCCGTCCGCGAGCCGCCCGAAGTAGATGAAGTTGCTGCCCAGCCCGTCGTAGTAGAACCAACCCTCGTACGTGGTGAGGCGGGTTGCCGCCGTGGCGAAGGTCCGGCGGCCGACGACGCCGTCGCTCACGAGACCTCGGTCGGTCTGCCACCGCCTGGTCGCGGCCGTCGTCGTCGGCCCGAACCGGCAGTCGACGTCGGAGGCGGCGAGATAGCCGTCGGCCACCAGGATCTTCTGCCACATGGCGACGACATTGCTGTACGAGCGGGTCGACGCGGAGATCGGGCCCTCGTCGCCCCAGTCGTCCGTCCAGGTGCCCGAGCCCGTGACGTAGCCCTGGCTGACGTTGGCCGACGCCGGCGCGGCCGGGATGGCGACGGCGCCGATTGTGGCGACGACCATCGCCATCGCAACGGCCTTGATTCGTAGGTGCATGAGCATCCCCCTGTGGCTGATGGGCAGCTGTCATGGGGGTAGATGGCCGGCGGACCCACGTGGTTCACGACGGGCGGACATCCGTTCTCAGGCCAGGTGGCCGCCGATCTTCGTGTACCCGCGCAGCAGGTCGCGGGAGATGATCAGCCGCTGCATCTCGTCGGTGCCCTCGAAGATCCGGTAGAGCCGGACCTGCCGGTACCAGCGCTCGATGGGCAGCTCACGGGTGTAGCCCATGCCGCCGTGGATCTGGAGCACCCGGTCGACCACCCGGTTGACCATGCCGGCGCCGTAGAGCTTGCCCATCGACGACGCGTGCCGGGGGTCCAGGCCCTGATCGACGGTCCACGCCGAGCGCAGCACCAGCCAGCGGGCCGCCTCCAACTCGGTCTCCGAGTCGGCGATCATCCACTGGATGGCCTGGTTGGTGCCGATCTTCGCGCCGAAGGTCTCCCGGGTGTTGGCGTAGTCGATGGCCATCTGCAGGACCCGCTCGGCGATGCCGATGGCGTGTGACGGGATGGTGTAGCGGCCCTTGCCGATCCACTCCATGCCCAGCGTGAAGCCCTGCCCGATCTCGCCGAGGATGTTGCGGTGCGGCACGCGGACGCCGTCGAAGATGAGCGATGCGGGCCCACCCTCGCCCATGGTCTGGATGAACTCCGAGCGCCAGCCCATCGACCGGTCCACCAGGAACGCGGTGGCCCCGCCGTTGCGGGCGCCCCTCTCCCGGTCGGTCACCGCGACCACGATGGCGAAGTCGGCGTCGTGGCCACCGGTGATGAAGGTCTTCTCGCCGTCGAGCACCCAGTCGTCGCCGTCGCGCCGGGCCGAGAGCCGGATGTTCGCGGCGTCCGAGCCGGCCCCGGGCTCGGTGATCGCGAAGCAGGAGCGCCGCTCGCCCTCGATGGTCGGGATGAGGAACTCCTGCTTCTGCTCCTCGGTGGCGTGGAACAGGATGTTGTCCGCCTCGCCGCCGAAGCGGAACGGCACGAAGGTGTGGCCCAGCTCCGTCCAGATCAACGACTGGAGCACTGCCGGCAGGTTCATCCCGCCGTACTCTTCGGGGGTGGCCAGGCCCCAGAAGCCGAACTTGCGCGCCTTGAGTTGCAGCTCGCGCACCTCGGAGTGGTCCAGGCCCGGCTGGTGCGCCCGCTCCCGCCGGAGCACCTCCGACTCCAACGGCATCACCTCGCGGCGGATGAACGATCGGACGGTGTCCCGCACCGCCCGCTCCTCGTCGGTGAGCGAAAAGTCCACGTGGTCCTCCTGGCGTCGGCGCAGCCGGTCACCTTTAAACTAGCGGTGCAAGTTTTGTCGCGTCCAGACCTGATGGCCGAGACCGTGAGGAGCGCAGTGCCCCGACCCCGCCAGCCCCGGCTGACCCGGCAGTTGATCGTCGAGACAGCCACCGCGCTCATCGACGCCGAGGGCCTGCCCGCCTTCTCCACCCGGCGGCTCGCCGCCGAGTTGGGCGTCCGTGGGCCGTCGCTCTACAACCACTTCGGCACCAAGGACGAGATCCTCGACGCGGTCGCCGACACGGTCACCGGTGCCGTCGACACCAGCGGCTTCGCCAGCCGGGACTGGGCCGCCGCGCTGCACGACTGGGCCTGGTCGTACCGGCGGGCGCTCACCGCGCACCCGAACATCGTGCCGTACCTGGCGCAGGGGCCCGGTCGTCGACCGGCCGCACTGGCCATGGCCGACGCGGTCTACGGCGGGTTGGTCCGCGCCGGCTGGCCGCCGGCCCGCGCCACCCACATCGGCGCCGCACTGCGCTACTTCGTGGCCGGGTCGGCGCTCGGCTCGTTCGCCCGCGGCTTCGTCGAGGATCCGGAGCTGTACGCGGCGCACTACCCGCACCTGCGGCAGGCGCACCGGCTCGCCGAGCACCAGCAGAGCGTGGACGAGGGCGCCTTCGCCCTCGGCCTGGACGCGCTGCTGCACGGTCTGGCCGCCGAGTACGCCCGCACCGTCGACCCGGTGGAGTCCGCCCGGCCCAGGGGGTAGCGTCCAAACTCCCAGCGCTAGTTTCATCGCCCGCCGCGACTCCGTCGCCATCGCCCGCCGCGCCCCCGTCCCCACTGCCGGTCGCCCACCCCCCGAAGGGACGCCATGGACCTCGCCGCCCCGCCGTCGCAGCTGCCCGACACCCTGCGCCTCCGGCACCACCTGCACGTCGGCGGCGAGTGGATCTCCCCCGCCGGCACCGACGTGATCGACGTGGAGAATCCGAGCACCGGCGCGTCGATCGGGCAGGTGCCCGCCGGCACGGCGGCCGACGTGGACCGCGCCGTCGCCGCGGCCCGCGCCGCCTTCCCCGCCTGGGCGGCCACCGCTCCCACCGAGCGCTCCGCCCACCTCGACCGGCTGCACACCGCGCTCGCCGCTCGCGCCGACGACCTTGCCCGCACCATTGCCGTGGAGCTGGGCTCGCCGTTCAAGCTCGCCACCCGCGTACAGGTCGGGCTGCCGTTGACAGTCCTGCGCGACCACGTCGCGCTCGCCGCTCGGCCGCCGGCCCAGGAGAGCATCGGCAACTCGCTCGTCGTCCGCGAGCCGGTCGGCGTGGTCGGCGCGATCACCCCGTGGAACTATCCGCTGCACCAGGTGCTGGCGAAGCTGGCGCCCGCGCTGGCCGCCGGCTGCACGGTGGTGCTCAAGCCCAGCGAGCTGACGCCGTTGACCGCGTACCTGCTCTTCGACGCGGTCGCCGAGGCCGGGTTGCCGCCGGGGGTGCTCAACCTGGTCCCCGGCACCGGGCCGGTGGTGGGTGAGGCCCTGGTCGGGCACCCCGACGTCGACCTGGTCTCGTTCACCGGCTCCACCGCCACCGGCGCGCGGATCATGCGGCTCGCGGCCGACCGCATCGCCCGGGTCGCGCTGGAGTTGGGTGGCAAGTCCGCAAACGTGATTCTCCCCGACGCCGACCTGGCCACCGCGGTCAAGGTGGGCGTCGGCAACGCCCTGCTCAACTCCGGGCAGACCTGCACGGCGTGGACCCGCATGCTGGTGCACCGCGACCGGTACGACGAAGCACTCGACCTGGTCGCCACCGCGGTGGCCGGCTACCGGCTCGGCGATCCGTTCGACCCGGGCACCCGGCTCGGGCCGCTGGTCTCCGCGGCCCAGGCCGACCGGGTGCGTGGCCACGTCGACCGGGCACTGGCCGACGGCGCACGGCTGGTCGCCGGCGGCCCGGACACCCCGGTGCCGGCCCGGGGGCACTTCGTCGCCCCGACCGTCTTCGCCGACGTGCACCCCGACAGCGCGCTCGCCCAGGAGGAGGTCTTCGGCCCGGTGCTCGCCGTTCTCCCGTTCGGCGACACCGACGAGGCGGTCGCGATCGCCAACAACTCGCGGTACGGGCTGGCCGGCGCGGTCTGGTCCGCCGACACCGACGCGGCGCTCGCGGTGGCTCGGCGGATGCGCACCGGCGCGGTCGACATCAACGGTGCCCCGTTCAATCCGCTCGCCCCGTTCGGCGGCTACAAGCAGTCCGGCCTGGGCCGCGAGTTGGGCGTGCACGGGCTCGCCGAGTTCTGCGAGCTGAAGGCGATCCAGCGATGAGCGGCACCGAGCCGGTCCCGGCGGGCGGCCGTGAGCCGGTCCCGGCCGCGCCGACGGTCGGTGCCGAGCCGGTGGCCGCGCCGGTCACCGTCCGCGCGCTTGTCGCGCGCGGTGTCGGCGCCGAGTTGCGAATCGAGCGGGTACGCCTGCCCGCGCCCGGCCCCGGCGAGGTGCGGGTGACGATCCGGGCGGCCGGTGTCTGCCACTCCGACCTGTCCATGGTGAACGGCACGATCGCCGCGAGGTTCCCGCTGGTGCTCGGGCACGAGGCGACCGGCGTGGTGGCCGAGGCCGGGCCGGGCAGTCGGCTGCGGGTCGGCACCGAGGTGGTGTTGAACTGGGCACCGGCCTGCCGGGCCTGCTGGTGGTGCCGGCGCGGCGAGCCGTGGCTCTGCGCCGACACGACCGCCCCGACAGTGCCGCGCGGCGAGACCGACGACGGCGTGCCGCTGAACCTGACCCTCGGCCTCGGCGCGCTCGCCGAGGCGGTGGTGGTGCCCGAGACCGCCGTCATCCCGATTCCCGCAGGTCTGCCCCCGGAACAGGCCGCACTGCTCGGCTGCGCGGTGCTGACCGGCGTCGGCGCGGTCCGCAACACCGCCCGGGTAGCGCCCGGCGAGACCGTGGCGGTCGTCGGGCTCGGTGGGGTCGGGCTCGCCGTGCTCAGCGCGGCCCGCCGGGCCGGCGCCACGACGATCCTGGCCGTCGACGTGGCCGAGGCCAAACGGAACCTGGCGCTCGCCGCCGGGGCCACCGACTTCCTGCTCTCCGACGACCGGCTCTCCAGGGAGGTACGGGCGCGCACCGAGGGTCGCGGCGTCGACCACGCCTTCGAGTGCGTCGGACGGGCCACCACCATCCGGGCGGCCTGGCGACTGACCCGACGCGGGGGATCGGTGACAGTGGTCGGCATGGGCGCCAAGGACGACATGGTCAGCCTCGGCGCGCTGGACATCTTCCACTCCGCCCGCACCCTGCGGTCCTCGGTGTACGGCTCGTCGGACCCGGACCGGGAGGTGCCCGTGCTGGCCGCCGAGTTGGCCGGCGGCGCGCTGGACCTGGGCGTGCTGGTCAGCGGCACGGTCCCGTTGGACGAGGCCCCTATGGCGTTCGATCGGCTGGCCCGGGGCGAGGGCGCTCGCTGGGTGGTCACCCTCGACTGAGCATCCCCGGCCTGCTTGATCGACTCGGCTTCCGTGAAGTCGGGGTGTCGGGACGCCCAGGACACCCCGACTTCCGGAAAGACGAGTGGACGGTCAGAAGGGCGGCGCGTCCTCGCCCATCAGCGCAAGGACGACGCCGCCCTTGCCACTCTTGAGGCCCTGGACCACGACTTTGCCGGTGCTGCCGTCGGGCAGCTCCAACGTGAAGGTCTTTCCGACCGCGTTCTTGGGGCCGTTGCCGGCGCTGTTGGCGGGTCGGAAGTCACCCGCCCACGGTGGGGTCCCACCCCTGCGGGCGGGCTCGGCGAAGAGCGCGGCGGTGCCGGGGGTCCTGGTGCCGTCGGCGGAGAGGAGCACTGAGGCGCTGCGAAAGGTAGCCATATGCGCCAAGGCTAACCCGGACCGTGCGCGTTCGTGCACCACAGCTGCCCGTGCCGGCGATTCGGTCGACGCCTCGACCCGGTGGCCCGTGGTCGTCCTGCCCATGTCGCCGACATGAGCCGGGAGGTCATCAACCACCTGGTTGACAGTTCGTCACACAGATGCTGAACTATCAACCAACTGGTTGGTGGAGGATGACTGAGGATGACTGAACGGCTCGACCGTCGGCAGGCGCTGGTCCACGCGGCATTCACGGCAATCGCCGAGGGTGGCTTCGAGGGGTTCCGGCTGCGACCGATCGCCGCCACGGCAGGCATCGACCACTCCACCCTGCACCACTACTTCCGGACCAAGGCCGACCTGATCGCCGCCGTGCTCGAGCACGTCACCAGCCAATTCGAGGCGACAATGCACAACGATCTGGAACCCGCCGCCCGGTTACGCCAACACCTCGGCGAGATCGCCACCGCCGTCGCGCAACGGCCCGAGTTGTTTATCGTGCTCGACGAGCTCGATCTTCGCGCTCGACGTGACGAGTCCACCGGGGCCGACATCGAGCGCGACGAACAGGGCTGGCGGGACGCGCTCGCGGCGATCTTCAACGAGGGCATCGCGCGACACGTCTGGTCGGTGGACCTCGACGTCGCCGCCAGCGTCGAGCTGGTGATCGCCACCGTCAAGGGCATTCGCCTGCGTCCCGACAAGGCCGAGTCGGTTGTCCACCAACTGTGCGACCTCTTCGCACCAGAAAGGTTCACCCATGACTGACGTACTCATCGTCGGCGGTGGCATCGGCGGCCTCGCTCTGGCCCAGGGCCTGCGTAAACACGGCATCACCGTCGCCGTGTACGAGCGCGACCGGCGCCGCGACGATCGGGTGGACCGCTACCGGCTCGCGATCAACCCGGCGGGCAGCCGGTCGCTGCGTGCCTGCCTTCCCGACCGACACTGGCGGGCGTTCACGGACACCGCCGGCCGGCCCGGCGGCGGTTTCGGGTTCCTGGGCGCCGACCTGCGCCCGCTGGTCCTCGTGGAGGACGCGGTCATGCATCCTGACTCTCCCGACCCCGCCGAACGGGCCTACCCGGTCGACCGTGCCACGCTGCGCGGCGTTCTCCTCGACGGACTCGACGACGCCGTCCACTACGGCAAGGCGTTCGACAGGTACGAGCTCACCGCCGACGGTCGCCCCACCGCACACTTCGCCGACGGAACGTCCGCCACCGGCGACGTCCTGGTCGGCGCCGACGGGATCAACTCCCGGGTACGCGCGCAGTACCTGCCGAGCGCCACCCAGCGGGATGCCGGTGCGGTGGGCGTCGGGCTCAAGTTGCCGCTGAACGACGACACCCGTGCCTGGTTACCCGCCCGGCTGACCGAGGGCATGAACCTCGTCCTCACCGGTGCGCCGCACTTCCTGTTCACCTCCGTGTTCGAACGCCAGACGTCGGTGGGGGACGACTATCTGCTGTGCGCGTTCGTCGGCCGCAACGATGTGTTTCCCTCGCGTCCGGAGCGCCTCGACGGTCCTCGGTTGAAGGCCTACGTCGCCGAGCTGATCACGGGCTGGCACCCCGCGCTACGCCGACTGATCGACGAGTGCCCACCAGACGAGGTGAGCGCCTTTCCGTTCCAGGCGTCGGACCGTCTGGCACCCTGGGCACCCTCGCGGGTCACCGTGCTCGGCGACGCCGTGCACGGCATGCCGCCGGCCGGCGGTAACGGCGCCAACACCGCACTGCGCGACGCTGCCCTGCTCACCCGCCAGTTGTTTCGGGCCGACGGCGGCCACCTGCCGCTGCTGGAGGCGATTGGCGACTACGAGACCGAGATGCGCGAGTACGGATTCCAAGCCGTCGAGCTGGCCATGCGGACCCTGCGGCAGGGCATGATGAGCAACCCGGTGAACGTGGGTCTGACCCGTGGCTGGTTCAGCCTCTGCACCATCGCGCCACCGCTGCGCCGGATGACGTTCGGCGCGAGCTGGGCCAAGATCAGCGCTCCCCGCCACTGGGAGCGGGCCGCCACCGGCTGACCGGCCGATCCGCCCGGCGCCAAGGCGAGTGGATCATTCACTCTCGCGGCTGCGCACGGATGGCGGGACGGCCCGTGCCGCTCTCAGCAGGACGACCGGATGTCCAGGACGACCGGGACGCTCTGCGTGACGACGCCGTCGGTGGCCCGGAGTTGCGGCACGTACCGGCCGAGCGGGGCGTCGTGCAGGCGGAACGCGGCCAGGACCTGGACGGTGTGGCCGTCCCCGGAGCCGGGCAGGGCGGTCAGCGGGCTGTACACCTCGGTGCCGTCGGGCATGCCGGTGTAGCCGACGCTGATCGGCGCCGACCAGGTCCCGTCGAGAACGACGAAGTAGTAGAGCGTGCGCGGATCGTCGGGGGTGGCGCAGATCCGCTGCGGCAGGTCGACGAGCGTCCAGGTCGACGGGGTGGCGGTGGTCTTCGTGGCGGGTGCCGCGGAGGCTGGCGCGCCGACGACGAGGGCGAGCAGCGTGGTCGCCAGCGCGGCGCCGGCGATCTGTCGGGCGGTACGGAAGAACGTCACCTTCAACTCCCAAGCTCTGCGACCGACAAGGGTGCGGGCGCGCCGAATGACGATGTCGCGAGACGTGCGACGACGATCCCGCAACCGCCGTTCGACGGGACGCCAGCGAACAGCGCCGCCCACCGACCAGACTGGCAGAGGTATCTCAGCGGGCTCTCAGAAGAGGCTGGCAACCGACGCCAGGCGGCGTGCGGTTACTTGCCGGTGACGATGCCGGGGTTGATGCAGAGACCCGGGTTGGCGCCGTTCTTCTCGGCGATCTCCAGACAGCGGGTCACCTTGTCGACAGTCGCGTTGGTCTCGGTGATCTGCTTGGAGATCTCGGCGTTCTTGCGGTCCTGCTCCAGGTTGCGGGTCTGGGCCAGCTTGTCCTGGAACGCCTTGATGTTGCCCTCGGTCTTGTCGTCGTGGTTCACCCGGGTGATGGTCACCGAGAGGATGTCCACGTCGGTGGCGAGCCGGGTCTCCGCGCTGGTCTTGATGTTCGCGGCGAACGGTTTCAGGTCGACGTTGAGGTCACCGGTCCGCGCGTCGATCTTCTCCAGCGGGTTGTACGCGGCGAACGCGTCGTTCGTCGCACTGTCGAGCTGCACACCCACCCGCTGGCCCCGGAAGCTGTCGAAGTCGCCCTTGTAGTCCATGAACTGCTTCGGCGCGTCCTCCGGCTTGACCTGCCACTCGATGAGCACCTCGACGCAGGCGTCGGCGAGTGTGCCGGTGCGGACCCGTACGCAGTTGTCGCCACCGATGTGGTCGTACTTCTGCCGGCCCGCGTCCCACTCGCCGACCTTCTGCCAGGGCGCCACCCATTTCAGGCCCGAGCCGGTCACCTCGCCGGTGGGCTTGCCGAAGCTGGTGACGATGCCGACCGAGCGGATGGGAACCGAGTGGGCGCTGGAGGTGACGCCGACGAGCAGGGTGAGCGCGAGGAAGACGAGTGCGGCGAGGCCGGCCGTCCGCTTCAGTGGCCGCGCGGGCGCGGCGAGTGCCAGGACGGCGCTGACCGCCAGGGCGACGGCGAAGACGATCGCCATGGTGAAGCCGACGGGCATGGGGTGGGGGCCTTCCGCTGGGCTGTGTGGATCTTCAACCTAGGAGGTCCGGTCAAGTCGGAGGGGAGACGGTCTCGCCGCCTGACGGCCCGTCGCCGGGAAATCCCGCCACGGCGCATCCGCCGGGCGTCGTTCCAGCGAACTCCCGGGTAGCGAACGTCTACCCGGGGGTACGTCTGGTGCTGACCGATCCGATGCCGGCGGAGGCCGTGGAGATCGCGCACAAGCAGGTGTCGCTGGCGGCCGAGGACCTGGACGGCACCGGTGTCGCCACGCTGGTGCTGGAGTTGGCCGACGCCTGGGGCGTACCGGCGCTCTGGGAGCAGGTCTGCCACCCGTTGTTGGCCCGGCTGCGGGGGCGCGACGCCGCCGAGGTCACCGTCGAGCACGCCCTCAGCGAGGGAGTCCGGGTCGGGTTGGACGTGCACCGCAGGGAGCCGGGCCGGCCGCTGCCCGCCGGTGGGGTGCTGCTGGCCGGCGCCGAGCAGGAGACGCACTGCCTGGGTCTGCACGCGCTCGCCGCCGCCCTGCGCGAGCAGGGTCGTGGCTGTCTCCACCTCGGCCCCGCGCTGCCCTGGTCCGCGCTGACCAGCGCGGTGTACCGGGCGCGCCCGCACACCGTCGTGCTCTGGTCGCAGACGCCGGTCACCGGCCGCGCGTACCGTCTGGTGCGCCTGGCCCGGGACTTTCCGCGCCTGCGGGTGTACGGCGCGGGGCCGGGTTGGATCGAGCCGCTCACCGCGCGGGCGGCCCACCTCGGCACGCTGTCGGACGCGGTCGCCGCCGTCCTGGCCGTCCCACCAGGGCGTGATGCGCACCACATACGATACGGATCGGTCCCGTATCGTTAATGCGCGTCGTACGCTGGCCCACGTTACGAGTCTGACCCGTATCGTATTGCGTCGCGGGGAAAGCGTGGGGGGAAACAACGCATGGAGCTGCACAACAACACGGGCCACCCGAGGAGGTGGGCGATCCTGGGGGTGCTGGTGATCAGCCTCCTCGTGGTCGTCCTCGACAACACGATCCTCAACGTCGCACTGCGCACCCTGGCCGACCCGACGCACGGTCTCGGGGCCAGCCAGGGCGAGCTGGAGTGGGCCATCAACTCCTACACGCTCGTCTTCGCCGGGCTGCTGTTCACCTTCGGGGTGCTCGGCGACCGCGCCGGCCGCAAGCGTTTCCTGATGATCGGTCTGGTGCTGTTCGGTCTGGCGTCGCTGCTCTCCGCGTACGCCCAGAGCCCTGGCCAGCTCATCGCGGCCCGCGCCCTGATGGGGGTCGGCGGCGCGGCCATCATGCCGGTGACGCTGTCGATCATCTCCAACGTCTTCGACCCGCGTGAGCGTGGTCGGGCCATCGGTGTGTGGGCCGGAGCGGTCGGTCTCGCCGTGGCGGTCGGCCCGATCCTCGGCGGCGCGCTGCTGGAGCACTTCTGGTGGGGTTCGGTCTTCCTGATCAACGTGCCGGTGGTCGTCGCCGGCGTGATCCTGGTGGCGCTGCTGGTCCCGGAGTCGCGTGACCCGCGACCGGGCCGGGTCGACGTGCTCGGTGTGCTGCTCTCCGTGGTTGGCCTGGTCGCCCTCTCCTACGGCATCATCGACGGCGGCGAGCACGGCTTCGACCGCCCGGTGGCCTGGGGTTCGATCCTGGTCGGCATCGCGGTGTTGGCGTGGTTCGTGCAGCACGAGCGGCGCAGCGACCACCCGTCGCTGGACGTCCGGCTGTTCAGGGTGCCCCGCTTCGCCGCACCGGTCGCCATCGTCGGCCTGGTGTTCTTCGCCGCGATGGGCTCGATGTTCTTCGGCTCGTTCTACCTGCAACTGGTGCGCGGCTACAGCCCGCTACAGACCGGTCTGCTCTTCCTGCCCTTCGCCGGCGCCCAGCTGGTCTTCGCACCGCGCAGCGCCGCGATGGTCCGCCGTTACGGCGGCCGGGCCGTCGCCACCGTCGGGTTGGCGCTGACCGTGGTGTCACTCGCCGCGTTCGTGTTCATCGGCGCCTCCACCCCGATCTGGGTGGTGCTGCTCGTCTTCCTCATCCAGGGCGCCGGGATGGCCAACATCATGCCGCCCGCCACCGAGTCGATCATGTCGGCGCTGCCCCGGGAGAAGGCCGGTGTGGGCTCCGCGGTGAGCAACACCATCCGCCAGGTGGCCGGCGCGCTCGGCGTGGCGATCCTCGGCTCGGTGCTCTCCGCGGTCTACCGCAGCGACATCGGTGACGCGCTGACCGGCCTGCCCACGCAGGCCCGCGACGCGGCCAACGAGTCGATCTCCGGGGCGTACGCGGCGGCGGGCCAGCTCGGCCCGGCGGCGCCGGGGCTGATCTCGGCGGCCAACGACGCCTTCGTCACCGCCATGCACTGGGCGGCCGGGCTCTCCGCGGTGATCGCCGCGGTCGGGATCATCGTGGTGCTGCGCTGGATGCCGGGCCGGGAGGAGACCAGCGTCGCCCCGGTGGCTCCGGTCGCCGAACCCGAGCTGGCCGGAACGGCGTAGGTCGGGAAAAGATGTCGGACATGACGTCCACTGCAGATGCTCCGCGGTCGCCCGGGCGACCGCGGAGCCTCCGCGCCGACGAGGCGATCGTCGAAGCCACCCTTGACCTGCTCGCCGAGGGCAGCACCATCGAGGCACTCTCGATCGAGGCGATCGCCGCCCGCGCCGGAGTCGGCAAGGCCACCATCTACCGCCGCTGGGCCGGCAAGGACGCGCTGCTGCTGGATGCGCTGCGTCGGCTCAAGGGCGTCCTGGCCCAACCGGCCGGCCACTCGGTCCGTGACGACCTGGTGCTGCTTGTCGGTGCGATCGGCAAGAACATCGACCCGCGAGCCGCGAAGATCATGCCCTGCCTGGTGCCCGCGGTGAACCGCAGCCCGGACCAGTACCAGCTCTACCAGAACATCATCTCGCCCCGGCGGCAGCTGATGCGCGACGTGCTGCGGCGCGGCATCGACGAGGGCCTGCTGCGGCCCGACATCGACGTGGAGGTGACGATGGCACTGCTCACCGGGCCGATGCTGATCCAGCGGGTGCTGCAATGGAATCCGGAGCTGGACGAGCGGGCCCTGCCCGAGCGGGTCGTCGACGCCGTGCTGGAGGGCATCCGCGTCCGCTGAGTCGGGCGTCGCTCGGTGCCGCGGGCGTCCGCGTCCGAGGCGGCGGGCGTCCCAGCTTGTGGGCGTCCCAGCTTGCGGGCGTCCGCGCTCGCGGGCGTCCGCGCTTGCCGGCGTCGCTCAGCCGGCCGGGGCGCGGAGCCGGTGCAGGCGCAGCGCGAGCTGCACCTCCAACGCCCGCTCGGGCCGTTGCCAGTCCGCGCCGAGCAACTGCCCGACCCGCTCCAACCGCTGGGTCACCGTGTTGACGTGCACGTGCAGCTGCTCGGCGGCCCGGGCCAGACTGCCACCCACCCCGAAGTACGCCTCCAGCGTCTTCACCAGAGCCGTGCCCCGCCGGGCGTCGTAGTCGACCACCGGCCCGACTGTCGCATCGAGAAACTGGGTCACGTCCTTCTCGCCCCGGTCACCGACCGTGCCCAGCAGCAGCCCGACGAAGCCCAACTCGGCGGTGCTCGCCCCCTGGCCGGCCCGGCCCAGCGCACCCAACGCCGTCAGGCACCGGTCCGCCTCCTGGAACGTCCCGGCCAACGCCGCCGGGCCGTTCGTCGGGCCGCTCGCCCCGGCGGTCACCGGACGGCCGGTCACCCGGGACAGGTCCCGGGCAACCGCACGGGCACTACCGCCCGCGTCCAGCCCCGGCAACATCAGCACCACCCGACCGTCGCGCGCCGCGGCCAGGCCACCCCGCGCCGAGGCGTACGTGGTGGCCCAGGAGAGCACCCGCTGCCGGGCCGAGCCGGTCGCGGCGATCGCGTCGTCGCCCACCGCCACCAGCACGTGCGGCGCGTCCAGGTCCACCCCGAGCCGTCGGGCCCGGCTGCGCAGCGCGTCGGTGTCGCGCAGCGGTCGGGCGATCAGGTCGTCCAGCAGCTCGCCGCGTACCCGCCCCTCCGCCTCGGCGACCGTCCGGCGGAACAGCAGCAGCAGCGCGGTCACCAGCGCCGCCCGTTCCAGGATGCGCTGGTCGGCGTCGACCAACTCGTCATCCGGGCGCAGCACCAGGGCACCCAGGTTCTCCGCGCCCGCCACCACGGCCGCGTACCAGAGTGGGCCCCGGCGCACGCTGCGCCCCTCGGTGCGGGAGGCTGCCACCGCCTCCACGATGTCCGCCCGGTCCGGCTCGTCGATCTCACCCACCCGGGCCAGCAGGCGCCCCTCGGCGTCCAACGCCAGCAGCGCACCGCCCAGCACCTCGGTCACCGCAGCCGCCACGTCCTCCACACCGCCGCCGCGCAGCACCAGGGCCGTCATCCGGTCGTGTGCCGCCGCGGCCCGCTCCACCGAGCTGCTGTGCGCCCGGATGGTGGTGTTCGCCGCCGACAACTCGGCCAACGCCGAGCGGGTCTCGGTCAGCAGCCGGGCGGTGTCGATCGCCACCGCGGCGTGCGCGGCCAGCGACACCAGCAGCGCCACCTCCTCCCGGACGAACGGCCGGGCCGAACGGTTGGCCGCGTAGAGCACACCGATCGAGGTGGAACCGAGCCGCAGCGGCACCCCGAGGATCGCCACCAGGCCCTCCTCGCCCACCCCGGCGTCGATCTCACCGGTGTGGTGGAAGCGCGCGTCCTCGCCGTAGTTGCCGGTGACGTACGGCGCGCCGGACTGGGCCACCAGACCGCCCAGGCCGGCGCCCATCGGCAGCCGCAGCCGCTGGAAACGGGCCGAAACCGACCCGTCGGTCACCCGCATGTAGGTGTCGCCGCGCTCGTCGTCGTTGAGGGTCATGTAGGCCACGTCCGCGCCGAGCAGGTGGCGGGCCCGGTGCACGATCGCCCGCAGCACGTCGTCCAGGTCGCGCAACCCGGCCAGGTCGCTGACCGTGTCGTACAGGCCGGACAGCTCGGTCTCCCGGCGACGCCGACGCTCCAGCAGCGCGCGGACCCGCAACGCCACCGCCCTGGCCTGCTCCAGCTCGGTCAGCCGCTCCGGCGGCAGCCCCGCGGCCCGCGCGGCCACCAGCGGTCCCTCGAACTCGACCGCCGCGGCCTCACGGGCGAGCAGCTCCAGGAACTCCACCGGCGATGACATGGTCGACATTGTGCTCAGCCCCACTAGTTGGCCGTCCAGCCCCCGTCGAGGGCGATCGACGTGCCGGTGATGAACGCCGCGGGCGGCGAGCAGAGGTACGCCAGCAGTTCGGCGACCTCCTCCGGCTCGATCAGCCGCTTGATCGCGGCCCGAGCCAGCATGATCTTCTCGACCACCTCGGCCTCGTCGATGCCGTGGCTGGCCGCCTGGTCGGCGATCTGGCTCTCCACCAGCGCCGTACGCACGTACGCCGGATTGATGCAGTTGGCGGTCACCCCGTGCGCGGCGCCCTCCAGGGCGACCACCTTCGACAGCCCCTCCAGCGCGTGCTTGGCCGAGACGTAGGCCGCCTTGTACGGCGAGGCACGCAGCCCGTGCACCGAGGAGATGTTGACGACGCGACCCCAGCCCCGGGCGTACATGTGCGGCAGGGCCCGGCGGATCAGCAGGAACGGCGCCTCCACCATCACCCGCTGGATGTACTCGAAGCGTTCGACGGGAAAGTCCTGCAGCGGCGCGACGTGCTGGAGCCCGGCGTTGTTCACCACGATGTCCACGTCCACGTCGAGGCGCTCCACCGCCGCGGCGTCGGACAGGTCCACGCCCTCGGCCCGGCCACCGACCTCGGCGGCCACCGCCCTGGCCGCCTCCAGGTCGCGATCCACCACGAGCACCGTGGCACCGGCCGCGCCCAGCCGCAGGGCACACGCCCGCCCGATGCCGCCGCCGCCCCCGGTGACCAGGGCGGTCCGACCGGCGAGGTCGAGCTGTACGACGTGGGGGACCGCCACGGGTTCTGCCGTCATGGCGCAAGAAGTTACGAGCTGTGTGCTCCCCGGCACATGGGTCAGCAACACATACTCCGATGCCAAGCTGTGTGGCCCGCCCGCCCCGCCACCCGCTCCCGTCCCGGCGGCGGGGGGCCGTCGTCGCCGCTCCTTGTCGCAGGCGGGTGTCCCGGCCTTCGTCTGCCGCTTCTGTCGTGCGCGCGGACGTCCCCGGCCCTCGTCCCGCTGCTTCTCGTTCTCGCGGCGGAAGATCGCGCAGCATCCAGATGTCAATCGTTGCGCTAGGGGGAACGGCTGCTCATCAATCGCCGATCATGGAGTTGTGGTGGGTAACAGAACGCCCGTAAGACCCCCAAAGTCGGCACCACAACTCCATGATCGCCAAGCCGGGCCTACCCCGCTCCGCGATCCTGCACTTCATGTCCGGGTTGACCCACCGGCTGCAGCCCTAATGCGACGGTTTTGTCCAGGATGTGATGGTCTCCTGGTGCTTCGTGGCCACTACATCCCGGATCGAGCGTGACCTTGCGGCTGGCGCTCCGGGAACCCCCGCTCCCGGCCGGCCGAGCGTGGTGCCCGTCGTCAAGGTCCGCGCAACATCAGGGATGTTGCTGGCTCGGGCGCGTCGGAGGCAGCGACATCGGGGAAGTTGCGTAGATCGGGGCGCGGGGGCGCGGGGGCGCGGGAGCGCGGGAGGGCGGGAGGGCGTGTCCCGTGGGGCTGGTGGGAAGGGCGCCGGTTAGGGTGTCGAACACACGTACTGCTGACGGCTGGGGAGGGGGCGGCGTGCGCGTGCTCGGTGTGGACCCGGGGTTGACCCGGTGCGGGGTGGGTGTGGTCGAGGGTGTGCCGGGGCGGCCCTGCACTCTCGTCGCCTACTACGTGGTCTACACCGACCCGGCCGACGACCTGCCGCTGCGCCTGCTGCACCTGGACCGGTCGCTGACCGAGCTGGTCACCGAGCACCAGCCGGACAGCGTCGCCGTCGAGCGGGTGTTCAGCCAGCACAACGTGCGTACGGTGATGGGCACCGCGCAGGCCAGCGGCATCGCCGTGCTGGCCGGGGCGCGAGCCGGTCTGCCGGTGCAGACGTACACGCCGAGTGAGGTGAAGGCGGCCGTGACCGGGTCCGGTCAGGCCGACAAGGCGCAGATGACGGCGATGGTCACCCGGCTGTTGCGGCTGGCCGAGCCGCCGAAGCCGGCCGACGCCGCCGACGCGCTCGCCCTGGCCATCTGCCACGTGTGGCGCGGGGGGACCCGCTCCAAGCTGGCCGCGGCGGCCGACCGGGTACGACGAGGAGGAGCACGATGATCGCCAGCGTGCGCGGCACGGTGACCGCGACGGGTCCGGACCAGGCCGTGATCGAGGTTGGCGGCGTCGGCCTCGCCGTGCACTGCGCCCCGGGGACCCTCGCGGAGCTGCGGGTCGGCCAGGTCGCTCGGCTCGCCACCAGCCTGGTCGTGCGGGAAGATTCGCTGACTCTCTACGGGTTCGCCGACGACGACGCGAAGTCGCTGTTCGAGCTGCTCCAGACCGCCAGCGGGGTGGGCCCGCGACTGGCCCAGGCGGTGCTTGCCGTGCACAGCCCGGACGCGGTGCGCAAGGCGATCGCCAACGCCGACACGGCCGCGTTGACCCGGGTGCCCGGGATCGGCAAGAAGGGCGCGGAACGGCTGGTGCTGGAGCTGCGCGACCGGATCGGCCCGGTGCCGATCGGCGTTGACGGCGTCGCCGGGGTGACCCGCGGCAGTTGGCCCGACCAGGTTCGGCAGGCGCTTGTCGGGTTGGGCTGGACGGCTGGCCAGGCCGATCAGGCGGTGGCCGCGGTGGCGGAGACGATCGAGGGCGAGACGCCGCCGGTGCCGGTCCTGTTGAAGCAGGCCATCCGCCTGCTGGGTCGCACCCGATGAGCGCCCGGCGGCGACGGGAGGGCGGCACGGTGAGCGCGAGGAGTGAGCCGGGGTTGCGAGCCCCGCAGTCGCGAGTGATGAGGGCATGGTGAGCGAGACCGACGGGCTCGTCTCGGCGTACGTCAGTGACGCGGACCGGGACGCGGAGGCCACGGTCCGGCCGCGGCGGCTGGCCGAGTTCATCGCCCAGGACCGGGTGCGTGACCAGCTTGACCTGCTGTTGCAGGGCGCGATGCGGCGCGGGTCGCCCCCGGATCACATCCTGCTGTCCGGGCCACCCGGTCTGGGTAAGACGAGTCTGGCCAACATCGTGGCCGCCGAGTTGGGCGCGGGTATCCGGGTGACCAGCGGCCCGGCGATCGAGCGTTCCGGGGATCTGGCGGCGATTCTGACCAGTCTCACCGAGGGCGACGTGCTCTTCATCGACGAGATCCACCGTATCGCGCGTCCGGCCGAGGAGTTGCTCTACAGCGCGATGGAGGACTTCCGGGTCGACGTGGTGGTCGGCAAGGGGCCGGGGGCGACGGCGATCCCGCTGGATGTCGAGCCGTTCACCCTGGTGGGCGCGACGACCCGCTCGGGTCTGTTGACCGGGCCGATGCGGGACCGGTTCGGTTTCGTCGCGCACCTCGACTTCTACGCTCCGGCGGATCTGGAGACGCTGCTGCACCGTTCGGCGCGGATTCTCGGTGTGCCGATCACCCCGGAGGGCGCGACGGAGATCGCCGGTCGTTCCCGGGGCACGCCGCGGATCGCCAATCGGCTGTTGCGCCGGGTCCGCGACTACGCCGAGGTGCGGGCCGACGGCGTGGTCGATGTCGACACCGCCCGTGCCGCGTTGATCGTGTACGACGTGGACGCGCTCGGGTTGGACCGGCTGGACCGGGCGGTGCTGAGCGCGTTGGTCGACTCGTTCCGGGGTGGCCCGGTGGGGCTGTCCACGCTTGCCGTGGCGGTGGGGGAGCAGCCGGACACGGTCGAGGAGGTCTGCGAGCCGTTCCTGGTCCGTGCTGGTCTGTTGGCCCGTACGCCTCGGGGGCGGGTGGCCACCGAGGCCGCCTGGCGGCATCTGGGGCGCACTCCACCGAATGGTACGTTTGGCATGGATAGTCCACCTGCGCCCGATCTGTTCTCCTTGGATACCGATCAGCCGTGATGTGAACGTGATCTGTGCCGCATTCGGTGTTCTCAGGTGCAGGGTTTAGACTTCGCCGCGGTCTGTACAGGACGTGAGATTCCGCCTCCGCTCCGGCACCCCGGGTGCCGGGCCGGCGGCCAGTGGGAGGGTCAGTAACCGTGCATTACATAGCAGCGGGCGCCACGGGCGGCGGTATCACGCCGGTCCTGATGATCGTTCTGCTCTTCGGCGTCATGTATTTCATGATGATCCGACCCCAGCAGAAGCGCCGCCGTGAGGCGGAGACGATGCAGTCCGGGCTCGGCCCGGGCGACGAGGTCGTCACCATCGGCGGGCTCTACGGCACGGTCACCGGCATCGAGGACGACACCGTCCTGATCGAGGTCGCCCCGGGCGTGCAGACCCGCTACGCCCGGGCCGCCATCGCCCGGGTGACCACCCGCGCGGAGCTGCCGAGCGAGCCGATCAGCGGGGACGCCGACGTCATCAAGGAGTGACGTCTTCTCCGGGGGTGGCGAGTCCGGCGTACGGCCGGTCGACCGGCTTCCGGGCCACCGCGCCCCACGGGGCAGCGGACGAGACGTGAAAACTGGATAGTTGGGTCGACGCCGGGCGTCGGCACGTTTTCCTGACCATCGGCGTTGCGCGCCGGGGTGTCCGGGCCACGTGTCGGGATCTCGTCGGCTCAGGTCAGACCCGTCAGCCGGGACCCCCGGCCCGACACCGCCGCCGCTGCACACAGCGGCGCGACCGCACAGGGAGACAGGACAGCCGTGGCACCACCTCAGGGACAGATGCGCCCCGGGCGGCAGCTCGCCGTGCTCGGGTTCATCTTCGTCGTCCTCTACCTACTGGTGTTCTTCTCCGGCGGCGCCAAGGGCAGCTTCCAGGACCGGCTCGAGCCTCGGCTCGGTCTGGACCTGATCGGCGGCACCCGGGTGACGTTGGAGGCGAGAAACAGCATCGGCGGCAAGGCCCCGACGGCGGAGAATCTCGAGGAGGCTCGGCAGATCATCGAGAGCCGGGTCAACGCGTTCGGCGTGGCCGAGGCCGAGGTGGTCACCGAGGGCAACCGGAACATCGTCATCTCCCTGCCCGGTGAGAACCGCAACCTGGACAACGTGGGCAACGCCGCCGAGCTGCGCTTCCGCAAGGTGCTCAAGGGTGCCGACGGCAGCGGGACGGCCGCCGCGCCGCCGGCGGCCACGCCGTCCGGCAGTGCCGCACCGACGCCGTCCGGCAGTGCGGCCCCGACCCCGTCGGGCAGCGTTGCGCCGAAGGTGACCTCGTCGCCCAGCGGCGGTCAGGGCGGGATGGCCCCGGCATCGCCCAGCGCCACCCCGACTCCCTCCGCGTCCGCCACGGCCTCGGCCAGTGCCGCGCCCAGCGCCAGTGCCAGCGAGGAGCCGGTGTCGGCAAGCATCGAGGAGCAGCGCAAGGCCGTCGAGCAGAAGGTCGGCGCCGCCGCCTGGCAGGCCGCCAGCGGGTTGCAGGCCCCCGCCGACCTGACCGCCGACCCGTCGCTCGCCGACAAGCTCAAGCCGTTCGCCACGCTGTCGGCGCAAGAGGTCGCCGTGCTGTCGGCGCAGATGCAGTTCAACGTGCCGACCATCGGCTGCACGCAGCTCGACGCGCGCCCCCCGGCGTCGATCTCCGACGCCAAGCAGCAGGTCGTCTCCTGCGAGGGCGGCGCCTCGAAGTACCTGCTCGACCAGGCCAAGGTGCTGGGCACCGACGTGTCCGACGCCGACGCGGTGCTCGACCAGACCAACGCCTGGGTGGTCAGCCTCGACTTCACCGGCGACGGTCAGGGCAAGTGGACCGCCCTGACCCGCGAGTCGTTCACCAACGAGGGTCAGGCCTGCGACGCCACCGCGCTCGGTCAGGACGGCAAGTGCCGGGTGGCCGTCGTGCTGGACAACAAGATCGTCTCCTCCCCGGAGATCCAGGGTGTGCTGACCGGCAACTCGCAGATCACCGGCAGCTTCAACCAGAAGGACGCGAGCGCGCTCGCCGGTCAGCTGCGCTACGGCGCGCTGCCGGTGACCTTCAAGCAGCAGGAGGCGCAGAACGTCACCGCCACGCTGGGTGCCAGCCACCTGCGCGCCGGCCTGCTCGCGGCCGGCATCGGCATGCTGCTGGTCATCATCTACTCGTTCTTCTACTACCGGCTGCTCGGCTCGGTGATCTTCCTGAGCCTCATCCTCTCCGCGCTGCTCGTCTTCGGCGCGCTGGTGGTGCTCGGCCGGCAGATCGGCTTCACGCTCACCCTCGCCGGCATCGCCGGCATGATCGTCTCACTCGGTGTGGCGGCAGACTCGTTCGTCATCTACTTCGAACGACTGAAAGACGAGATCCGCGAGGGCCGCAGCCCACGTAGCGCGGTGCCGCGCGCCTGGATGCGGGCCCGCCGCACGATCATCTCGGCCAACGCGATCACCCTGCTCTCCGCGGTGGTGCTCTACGTGGTCTCGGTCGGCACGGTCAAGGGCTTCGCCTTCGCCCTCGGTCTGGCCACCGTGCTGGACCTGGTCGTGGTCTTCCTCTTCCGGCACCCGATCATGACGATGTTCGCCCGCACCAGGGCGTTCCTGTCCCCGCGGGTCAGCGGTCTGGGCCGGGCACTTCCGGCCCGCAACCAGCCGACTCAGCCCCGCAACCCGCGCGCCAAGGAGGCCTGAGATGGCTCAAAACGGTCTGGCGAGCCGCCTCTACAACGGCGAGGCCGGTCTCAACATCGTCGGCCGCCGCAAGCTCTGGTTCGGTGTCGCCGGCACCCTGATCCTGATCGCCCTGCTCAGCTTCGGCCTGCGCGGGTTCAGCCTCGGCATCGAGTTCGCCGGTGGCAACTCGTTCCAGGTGCCGGCCAGCGTCGGCACCCTGGAGGACGCCGAGCGGGAGGTCAACTCTGCTCTCGCCGCCCAGAACACCAACATCGAGGTGGCCACCGCGCAGAAGGTCGGCGGCACCGGCGGTGACACCTACGAGCTGCGGACGCCGCAGCTCGACGCCGAGAAGACCAACGCGGTCAAGGGCCAGATCGCCCAGGATCTCGGCATCAACCAGGATCAGATCAGCAGCAACCAGGTCAGTGAGGCGTGGGGCAGCCAGGTGACGCAGCGGGCCGTGCTCGGTCTGGTCATCTTCATCGCGCTGGTGATGGTCTACCTGATCCTGCGCTTCGAGTGGCGGATGGCGGTCGCCGCGGTCGCGTCGCTCGTCACCAACCTGCTCCTCACCGCCGGCATCTACTCGCTTGTCGGCTTCGAGGTCACCCCGTCGACGATCATCGGCTTCCTCACCATCCTGGGCTTCGCGCTCTACGACGTGGTGGTGGTCTTCGACAAGGTCCAGGAAAACACCCGGGGCATCACCGCCAGCAACACCCAGACGTACGGCGAGGCGGCCAACCTGGCCGTCAACCAGAGCCTGATGCGGTCGTTGAACACCTCGGTGGTCGCCCTGCTGCCGGTCGGTGGTCTGCTCTTCATCGGTGCCGGCCTGCTCGGCGCCGGCACGCTGAAGGACCTCGGCCTGGTGCTGTTCGTCGGTATGGCGGTGGCGTTCCTGACCTCCATCCTGGTGGCCACGCCGCTGTTGGCCCTGCTGAAGAACTACGACCCGCGCATCCAGGCGCACAACAAGCGCGTCCTGGCCCGGCGGGGCGCGCTCGCCCGGGGCGAGGTCACCGGCAAGGGTGCGGTGAGCCCGGCCCAGGGCCAGGCGACCGACGAGCAGCTCGACCCGGACGCCGCCGCGCTGGCCGGTGCCGCCCCCAAGGTGGGCGCTCGTCCGGCGGGTAAGCGGCCGACCGGTGCCCGGGGCGGTCGCCCCGGTGGTGGCGGCAACCGGCCGGGTGGCGCCAAGCGGCGCTGACCCACAACGTCACAAACCGAACGGCGTCCGGCATGCTGTGCGAGCAGCCCGGGGCTGTGTCGACGCTCCTCGGCTCGACCGAGAGCCTCGACACCGCCCCAGCCGGACGCCGTCGTCGTCGAAGGGAAACGCAACAGCCGTGACGGAGACCCACAGCACCGCGGCGCACGGGGACAGCGGCCCGGAGGCCGCCCGACTCGTCGCCAGCCGGGTGCTGGACGTGCCCGACTTCCCCAAGCCCGGCGTCCTGTTCAAGGACCTGATGCCGCTGTTCGCCGACGGCAAGGCGTTCCGTGAGGTGATCGACGGGATCGTCGCGTACCACGGTCGGGACGCCTTCGACGTAGTGGTCGGCATCGAGGCGCGCGGGTTCGTCGTCGCCGCGGCCGTCGCGTACGCGACCGGGGTGGGCGTGGTGCCGGTGCGCAAGGCCGGCAAGCTGCCCCGCCCGGCGCACTCGGTCTCCTACGCTCTCGAATACGGCGAGGCGACCCTTGAGGTGCACGAGGACGCCTTCACCGCCGGGCACCGGGTGCTGGTGGTCGACGACGTGCTGGCGACCGGCGGCACCGCCGAGGCGACACTGGACCTGGTGGAGCGGGCCGGCGGGACCGTGGCCGGCTTCACCGTGCTGCTGGAGCTCGGTTTCCTGGGTGGGCGGGAGCGGCTGGCCCCGCGTCCCGTCCATGCCCTGCTGACCGTTTGAGCCCATCGGTGGCGCACTGACCGTTTGGTCCGAGGTGTGCCGGACAGCGCCTGCGTCGGCCGTCCGGCGGAGCGGCAGCGGACCGTCCGTGCGGGTAGCATTGCCCTTTGCTGACGCCGGCGGTACGCCGTCCGGCGGGGCGAGACCAGGCCGGCCGATTGTTCGGCAGGTTTTTCCGGCGAGCGGTGAGGAGGCCGGTGTCCCACGATGTCGTCCCTCCGGCGGAGGGCACGGTGCACCCGACAGGCGACGCTGACGGCACGGTGACCGACCGGGCAGGCGACGCGCCGGCCCGGGTGACGGGCGCCGGCAGCGGCTCTGGCAGTGCTGCGGGCGAGAGCCTGGCACAGCCGGTCAGTGGCCCGCCCAGCGTCGAGGCGTCCCCCGGTGCCGACGGGGTGGTGGTGCCGTTCCCGAGTGACGCCGGCGTCGACCCGTCGCCGAGCGGTGGTTTCGGGCTGTCCAACGCGCCCACCGGCCGGCGGGTGCGGGCCCGGTTGGCCCGGTTCAACGCGCCCTGGCAGACCTCGCAGGTCAGCGAGGTGTTGGAGCCGCTCATCGCGAGCCACCGGGACAATCACCCCAAGGCCGACGCCCGCCTGCTCCAGCGCGCCTTCGACACGGCCGCGCGGTGGCACTCCGGGCAGTACCGCAAGTCCGGTGACCCGTACATCACCCACCCGCTCGCGGTGGCGACCATCCTCGGCAACCTGGGGATGGACACCACCACGCTCGTCGCGGCGCTGCTGCACGACACCATCGAGGACACCGAGTACACCCTCGACGCGATGCGCGCCGACTTCGGTGGCGAGGTGGCCCTGCTGGTCGACGGCGTCACGAAGCTCGACAAGGTCAAGCTGGGTGACGCGGCCAAGGCTGAGACGATCCGCAAGATGGTCGTGGCGATGGCCAAGGACCCGCGGGTGCTGGTGATCAAGCTGGCCGACCGGCTGCACAACATGCGTACCCTGACCTTCCTGCCGCGCCCCAAGCAGGAGCAGAAGGCCAAGGAGACGCTGGAGATCCTGGCGCCGCTGGCGCACCGGCTCGGTATGAACACGATCAAGTGGGAGCTGGAGGACCTGTCCTTCGGCACGTTGTTCCCGAAGCGCTACGAGGAGATCAACCGGCTGATCGGGGAGCACCAGCCGCAGCGTGAGTCGCTGCTGCGGCAGGTCACCCAGAAGGTCGGCACCGACCTCAAAGCCGCCAAGATCAAGGCGGAGACCACCGGGCGGCCGAAGCACCTCTACTCGATCTACCAGAAGATGATCGTGCGGGGTCGCGACTTCAACGACATCTACGACCTGGTGGGCGTGCGGATCCTGGTCGACACGGTGCGCGACTGCTACGCGGCGCTGGGGGTCATCCACGCCAACTGGCAGCCGGTGCCGGGCCGCTTCAAGGACTACATCGCGATGCCCAAGTTCAACATGTACCAGTCGTTGCACACGACTGTCATCGGGCCCACCGGCAAGCCGGTGGAGATGCAGATCCGCACGTACGCGATGCACCGCACCGCCGAGTTCGGCATCGCCGCGCACTGGAAGTACAAGGAGCACAAGGGCACCCAGATCGTCGGCCCGCCCGCGCACATCGACGAGATGACCTGGCTGCGGCAGCTGCTGGACTGGCAGCGCGAGGCGGCCGACCCGAGCGAGTTCCTGGACGCGCTGCGCTTCGACCTGTCCAGCCAGGAGGTGTACGTCTTCACCCCGAAGGGTGACGTCATCCCGCTGCCGACCGGGTCGACGCCCGTGGACTTCGCGTACGCGGTGCACACCGAGGTGGGGCACAAGTGCATCGGGGCGCGGGTCAACGGCAAGCTGGTGCCGCTGGAGTCGACGCTGTCCAACGGCGACGTGATCGAGATCTTCACGTCGAAGTCCGAGACGGCCGGCCCAACTCAGGACTGGCTGGGCTTCGTCAAGAGCCCCCGGGCGCGCACGAAGATCCGCCAGTACTTCAACAAGGAACGGCGCGAGGAGGCGATCGAGGCCGGCAAGGACGCGATCGTCAAGGCGATGCGCAAGCAGGGCATGCCGTTGCAGCGGATGCTCACCTCCGACGCGCTGATGTCGATCGCCCGGGACCTGCACCTGGCCGACGTGGCCTCGCTCTACGCGGCGGTCGGCGACAGTCAGGTCTCCGCCCAGTCGGTGGTGCAGAAGCTGATGGCCGCGTACGGCGGCGAGGAGGGCGCGGCGGAGGACATCGCCGAGACCGCCGTCGCCACCCGGCCACCGCGCAGCCGGCAGAGCAGCAACGACCCGGGCGTGGTGGTCCGGGGCGTCAGCGACGTCTGGATCAAGCTGGCCCGCTGCTGCACCCCGGTCCCCCCGGACTCGGTGTTCGGCTTCGTCACCCGCTCCGGTGGGGTGAGCGTGCACCGCGACGACTGCGCCAACGCCGAGGACCTGCGGGCCCAGAGCGAGCGGGTGGTCGAGGTGAGTTGGAAGCTCACCTCCGCCTCGACGTTCCTGGTCGCCATCCAGGTCGAGGCACTGGACCGGCACAAGCTGCTGGCCGACGTCACCCGGGTGCTCTCCGACGAGCGGGTCAACATCCTCTCCGCCACCGTCACCACCACCCGCGACCGGGTGGCGGTGAGCCGGTTCAGCTTCGAGATGGCCGACCCGAAGCACCTGGGCCACCTGCTGGCCACGGTCCGCAAGGTGGACGGCGTCTTCGACGCCTACCGGGTCACCTCCGGCGCCTGACGCGTACCCCGGACACGACAGCGCCCGCCGGCTCAGCCGGCGGGCGCCTGGTCGTCTGCGCGGGTATCAGCCCTGCGGCGGGCTCATCGCGAGGTCCTTGATGATGACCTCCTTCTTCGGGTGGCCACCGCCGGCCTGCTGGGCGAACGCCCCGTCGTCGCCGGCCTTGGCCACGTCCTTGACGAGGTCCATGCCGCCGGTGATGGTGCCCAGCACCGTGTACGCCGGGTCCAGCGGCGAGTCGCCGTAGACGATGAAGAACTGGCTGCCGGTGCTGCCCGGGTCCTGCGACTTGGCCATCGCGATGACACCCTCCGGGTACGGCGGGCGCTTGTCGGTGGGCAGGTTCTCCTCGGCCATGCGGTAGCTCGGGCCGCCCTGGCCGTCGGTGTCCCGCCAGCCGTTGCCGGTGGCGCTGGGGTCGCCGCACTGCAACACCTTGATGCCCTCGCTGACGAGGCGGTGGCACTTGGTGTTGTCGAAGAAGTTCTTCTCCGCGAGGTAGCTGAAGCTGCCCGCCGTGCAGGGGACCTTCGACCTGTCGACCTTGGCCGTGATCGGGCCCAGGTTGGTGTCGATCGTCATGGTCTGCACGCCGGTCGCGGACTGCTGGTTGCTCGGCACCCCGACGTCCTTGATCTGCGGGGGCCGCTGATCGGTGGGCAGCGTGGTGAACGCGCACTCGGCCGTGCCGGCCGCCGGTGCGGCGGTGTCCTTCTTGTCGTCGTCGCCGCCGAGGCTCACCGCCAGCCAGACGGTGCCGGCGACCACGAGCACCAGCGCGGCTGCCGCACTGACGATCGCCTGCGTCTGCCGGCGCTTGCGGGCCTTGGCCGCGCGCTCGGCCATCTCCTTCTCGAGCCGGGCGCGTGCCGCCGCGCGCTGCCGCTCTCTGGTGGACGTCACGCCTGGATCCTCCTGGCTGTCTGCTGCTGGGTGCCGTGTGGGTGGGTGGTGGCGGCCGGTCAACCGGCGCTCGGGCTGCTGGACGGCGCGCCGGAGGCCGACGACGCCGGTGCCGCCCCGGTGACCGGCTCACCGACGGTGAGGCTCTGGATCGTCACGTCGGTGCTGGGCTTGACCTTGGCCCCGGTCCCATTGTCCACGGTCGGGAGGGCGCCGATCTTTTCCACCACGTCCAGCCCGCCGGTCACCCGGCCGATCACCGGGAACTTCGGGTCGGTGGTGGTGAAGTCCTTGAAGAAGATCAGGAACTGGCTGCCGTTGCTGCCCGGCGGGTTGGCGATCATCGCCACGGTGCCCTTCGGGTACGTCGGCGGCTGGCCGGGGGCCGGGCTGGCCGACGGGGACGCCGACGGCACGGTGGGCAGCTCCTCGTCGTAGAACGAGTAGGTCGGCCCGCCGAGCCCGGTGCCGCTCGGGTCGCCGCAGCGCAGCGCGCCGTCGGCGGTGATCTCGTGGCACTTGGTGTTGTCGTAGAACGACCGGCTCGCCAGGTGGGCGATGCTCGCCGCCGCGCACGGCGAGTTGGTCAGGTTCAGCTCCGCGGTGATCGGCGCACCCTGGTTGGTGGTCACGGTCATCGCCCGGGTGCCCGCGGTGGGGATGTCCTTGGTCGCCGGGGTGCCGACGTCCTTGAGGTTGGTGTTGGCCGTCGCGTCCTGCGGCGTCCAGAGGCAGGTGTCCTCCGCGGCCGTCTTCTGCTTCGAGTCGGAGTCGAACGCTCCGAGTGCCCAGGCGGAGCCGGCCACGACCAACACGAGGATCAGGGCGGCGCCGACACCGGCCTGGATCTGCCGACGACGCCGCGTGGCGGCGGCCCGGCGAGCCAACTGCCGGTCGAGCTTGGCCCGCGCCAGTTTGCGCTGCCGGTCCCTGCTGGAAGCCACAGGTGCTCCCCTTTCCTCTACCTGGTCGTCGCCGGCGGCCGGGCACCCCGGCCCGTCCGGGCGTCACGTGTGCCGCGCCACACGCCCGCCAGAGTGTACGGCTAGTGACTGGGAAAGTGGTGTACGAGGTCCACCCCGTCCCGAGCAGCGCTTATCGGGCGACGTCACTGTGCCGTGCGGGGCGCGTGGGACGGACGCGGCAAACTCGCTCGGCGCGCCCGATAGGCTGCTGGGCAGGACGACCAGCCGCTCGACGAAAGGACAGCGCCCGTGCTCGTGGCCGGCTTTCCCGCGGACGCCTTCGGCACCAACTGCTACGTGGTTGCCACCGCGCCGGGGGAGCAGTGCGTGGTGGTCGACCCCGGCATCGGGGTGCTCGACCAGCTCGACGCGCTGCTCGCCGAGCACCGCCTGCATCCGGCCGCCGTGCTGCTCACCCATGGCCACCTCGACCACACGTTCTCGGTCGCGCCGGTCTGCGGCGCGCGGGGCATCACCGCCTACGTGCACCCCGGCGACCGGGAGATGCTCGCCGACCCGGCCAAGGGCCTCTCCACCGACCTGACGTCGCTGTTCGGCGGCCGACTGAGCTACACCGAGCCGGAGGACGTGGCCGAGCTGACCGACGGCGCCACCCTCAGCCTCGCCGGTCTGGAGATCGCCGTCGACCACGCCCCGGGCCATACCGGCGGGTCGGTGCTGTTCCGGCTGCCCGGCGCGGGCTCGGGCTGGGAGGCGGACGAGATCTGCCTCTCCGGCGACGTCCTCTTCGCCGGGTCGATCGGCCGCACCGACCTGCCGGGCGGGAGCATGCCGGCCATGCTCACCAGCCTGCGCGACAAGATCCTCCCGCTGGCCGACGACACCGTCGTGCTGCCCGGCCACGGCCCGAGCACCACCATCGGCCGCGAGCGCGCCAGCAACCCGTACCTCATCGAGGTGGCCGGCACGACGCCGGCCGCACCGACCCGGGGCCTCTAGTTCTTTCGTCCGCGCCGCGCGCGGACCCACGACACCACCGCGCCGCGGGCGCGGAACCGCAAGGAGTACGCCGATGAGCAAGCCCACGCCCATCTCCGGTTTCCCGGAGTGGACCCCCGGACAGCGGATGATCGAGCAGTTCGTGCTCGACAAGATCAAGACCACCTTCGAGCTGTACGGCTTCGCGCCGCTGGAGACCCGCGCCGTGGAGCCGCTGGACCAGCTGCTGCGCAAGGGCGAGACCTCGAAGGAGGTCTACGTGATCCGTCGGCTGCACGCCGACGCCGAGAGCGCCGGCGGCGACGACCAGCTCGGCCTGCACTTCGACCTGACCGTGCCGTTCGCCCGCTACGTGCTGGAGAACGCCGGCAAGCTGACCTTCCCGTTCCGCCGCTACCAGATCCAGAAGGTGTGGCGGGGTGAGCGACCGCAGGAGGGCCGCTACCGGGAGTTCGTCCAGGCCGACATCGACATCATCGACCGGGACACCCTGGCCGCGCACCACGAGGCGGAGATGCCGCTGGTCATCGGGGACGCGCTGCGGTCGCTGCCGATCCCGCCGGTGACCATCCAGGTCAACAACCGCAAGATCTCGGAGGGCTTCTACCGGGGCATCGGGCTCACCGACCCGGAGGCGGCGCTGCGGGCGATCGACAAGCTCGACAAGATCGGCCCGGCGAAGGTGGCCGACCTGCTGGCCGAGACCGCCGGGGCGAGCGAGGCGCAGGCCAAGGCGTGCCTGGCGCTGGCCGAGATCTCCGCACCGGACACGTCGTTCGCCGACGCCGTACGCGCGCTCGGGGTGAGCGACCCGATGCTCGACGAGGGCATCGAGGAGCTGGTCCGGGTGGTGCAGACCGCCGCCGAGCACTCGCCCGGCCTCTGCGTGGCGGACCTGCGCATCGCCCGTGGCCTGGACTACTACACCGGCACCGTCTATGAGACCCAGCTGCGCGGCTACGAGCGGTTCGGCTCGATCTGCTCCGGCGGCCGGTACGACAACCTGGCCAGCGCCGGCGCTGTCTCGTACCCCGGGGTGGGGATCTCGATCGGGGTGACCCGGCTGCTCGGGCTGCTCTTCGGCGCGGGGGAGCTGTCGGTGTCCCGGTCGGTGCCCACCTGTGTCCTGGTGGCGTTGGCCGACGAGGAACACCGCCCGGCCAGTGGCCGGATCGCGGCGGCGCTGCGGCGGCGCGGCATCGCCACCGAGGTCTCGCCGAGCGCGGCGAAGTTCGGCAAGCAGATCCGTTACGCCGAGCGGCGCGGCATCCCGTACGTGTGGTTCCCGGGGGCGGACGGCGCCCCGGACGAGGTGAAGGACATCCGTTCGGGTGAGCAGGTCACGGCCGGTGCGGAGGAGTGGGCGCCACCTCTGGTGGACCGCAAACCGACGGTCAGCTGAGTCTCCCCACTGGCGCTCATGGTCGCGGGGACCTACGGTAGCGTAAGTTACGCCACCGTAGGGAGTTTCTCGTGACCATGAGCACCGCACTGAGCCAGACCGCCCTCCTCCTCGAGTTGGAGCCGGTGGTCGCCCGCAACCTCGACCGCCACCTTTCGCTGGCCAAGGAGTGGTTCCCGCACGAGTACGTGCCGTGGAGCGAGGGCCGGACCTTCGACGGGCCGCTGGGCGGCGAGGCGTGGTCGCCGACCGACTCCACGATCCCGGACGTGGCCCGCACCGCGCTGATCGTGAACCTGCTGACCGAGGACAACCTGCCCTCGTACCACCACGAGATCGCCACCCTGTTCGGCCGGGACGGCGCGTGGGGCACCTGGGTGCACCGGTGGACCGCGGAGGAGGGGCGGCACGGTGTGGCGATCCGCGACTACCTGACCGTCACCCGGGCGGTCGACCCGGTGGCGTTGGAGCGGGCCCGGATGACGCACATGTCCGAGGGCTACACCAACGCCCACGGCGACGAGGTGCTGCACTCGCTGGCGTACGTCTCGTTCCAGGAGCTGGCCACCCGGATCTCGCACCGCAACACCGGCAGGGCCACCGGCGACCCCGCCTGCGAGGCGCTGCTCGCCCGGGTGGCCGCCGACGAGAACCTGCACATGGTCTTCTACCGCAACCTGCTCGCCGCCGCGTTCGAGCTGGCCCCGAGCCAGGCCATGCGGGCCGTCGCCGATGTGGTGGCCGACTTCCAGATGCCGGGCGCCGGCATCGACGGTTTCGCCCGCAAGTCGGTGGCGATCGCCCTGGCCGGCATCTACGACCTGCGCCAGCACCGCGACGAGGTGTTGCAGCCGGTGCTGCGCCAGTGGGACGTCTTCAACGTGACAGGCCTCGACGCCGACGGCGAAGCCGCCCGCGAACAGCTGGCAACCCAACTGGACACCCTGGACAAGGCAGCAAGCCGCTTCGAGGAAAAGCGCGCAGCCCGAGCCGCCCGCCTAGCCCCCCGCTAACAGCATCCCCCCCACCCCCACCCCCCACCCCCCACCCCCACCCCCCACCCCCACCCCCTCCCCGGCCCCCACCCCACCCCCACCCCCCGTTGATCATGGAGTTATTGCCACCCGCATCGGCGTGTCGGCGCAATAACTCCATGATCAACGTGGGAGTGGGGCGGGGGTGGGGGCCGGGGAGGGGGTGGGGGTGGGTGGGGTGGGTGGGGTGGTCAGGGGTGGGGGAGGAGTAGGCAGGTGCTGGTGGCGTGGGCTATCAGGCGGGCTGTGGTGTCGGTGATGCGGGCCTCGGCCAGGGCCGTTCGCCGGCCGCGTTGCAGCACCGTGCCCTCGCAGCGCAGCGTGCCACTGTCCACCGTGACCGGGCGGAGGAACTTCACGTTGAGGTCCAGCGAGGTGTAGCCGACGCCGGCCGGCAGGGTGGTGTGCACGGCACAGCCGGCGGCGGTGTCCAGCAGTGTCGAGAGGACACCACCGTGGACGCTGCCGAGCGGGTTGTAGTGGAACTCCTGCGGGGTCAACTCGACGACGACCCGGCCTTCGTCGGCCTCCATCCGGGTCATGTCGATGAGGTGCATCACCGGTGGTGCGGCCAACTCGCCGGCGATCATCGCCCGGAGCATCTCCAGGCCGCTGCGTCGACCGAGCTGGGCGGCGTTGACCGCCGGGTCCGCCCAGGTGAAGGTGCGGCTGCGCGCTGGCTCCTGAGTCTGCGTCATGGACGCAGCCTGGCAGCAGGTTGCTGAGTCTGTCAACGAGACCTAGCCTGGTCGGATGCGACCCGCAGCACTGGACTGGTCGGTGGAGAACTGCACCATCGCCCGCGCCATGGAGATCCTCGGTGAGCGGTGGACGGTTGTGGTGCTCCGCGAGGTGTTCACCGGCATCCGCCGCTTCGACGACATGCGGGTGCGCACCGGCATTCCGCGGCAGGTGCTGACCAGGCGGTTGGCCAGCCTGGTCGAGCAGGGCGTGCTGCGCCGCGAGCCGTACCGGGAGCCGGGCAGTCGGCTGCGCCACGAGTACCGGTTGACGGAGAAGGGCCTGGATCTCTGGCCGGTCCTGGTGGCCGTGCTCGGGTGGGGTGACCGGTACCTCGCCGACGCCGAGGGTTCGCTGTTGACCGTCACTCACCGTGACTGCGATGCGCCGGTGCGCCTCGAGCTGCGCTGTGCCGACGGACACGACGTGGGGCGGCTGCGCGACGTGGTGTCGCGCCCCGGTCCCGGCGCCCGCCGCCGGACCCCCTGACGCGCGACACCCGCACCGACCGACGCCGCAAGGCATCGACGATCATGCTCACCCAGGGCGGGTTGAGTGTGACGGTGACTGTTCGCCAACGTGTCGGTGGTGTTGCGGCGATGTGGCCCCGCCAAGTTCGGCGAACCCGGGCTGAACCAAGCCTTGTCAACGAAGTTAAGTATGTGAATACTTCAGTGCAGTCGGCCGGTTTCCCCAGATCGGCCGGGTTGCCATCGGGTCAGCCGACCTCGGCGAGACCCGCTCCCCCGCCCAGGAGGTTGTTACATGCGACCCACGAGGTCCACGTTCCGCGTTGCGGCGACTGTCGCCGTTTCCGGAAGTCTGGTCGTCGGCGCGCTCATCGGCGCACCCGCCCAGGCCGCACCGGCCGCCTCGCCCGACGCCGCGGCCGCGCTGTCCGCGCAACTCGGCGACCGCTCGGCCGGCTCGTACATCGACGCCAGCGGCAAATCCGTCGTCACGGTGACCGACGCGGCCGCCGCCAGCACGGCGAACAAGGCCGGCGCCGCCGTCCGCTACGTCACCCGCGGTGCCGGTGAACTCAACCGGGCCACCGCCGAACTGGAGCGCTCCGCCAAGATCCCGGGCACCGCCTGGTGGAGCGACCCGGTCACCAACCAGGTCGTCGTCTCCGTCGACAGCACCGTCACCGGCGCCAAGCTGGAGCGGGTCAAGGCTGCCGCCGCGCGGGCCAACGGCGCGGTCCGGGTCGAGGCCGAGGCCGGTGTGCTCAGCACCCGGATCTCCGGCGGCCAGGCCATCTACGCCGGCGGCGGCGGGCGCTGCTCGCTCGGCTTCAACGTGCGCAGCGGCAGCACCTACTCCTTCGTGACCGCCGGGCACTGCACCAACATCTCGGCCAGCTGGTACTCGAACTCCGCGCAGACCGCGCTGATCGGCACCCGGACCGGCACCAGCTTCCCGGGCAACGACTACGGCATCGTGCGGCACAGCAACTCCGCCAACGCCGCGGGCAACGTCTACCTCTACAACGGCAGCTACCGGGACATCACCGGCGCCGGCAACGCCTCCGTCGGCCAGTCGGTGCAGCGCTCCGGCAGCACCACCGGCCTGCGTTCCGGCTCGGTGACCGCGACGAACGCCACGGTGAACTACGCCGAGGGCTCGGTCTCCGGCCTGATCCGCACCAACGTCTGCGCCGAGCCGGGCGACAGCGGCGGCTCGCTGTTCGCCAACACCACGGCCCTGGGCATGACCTCCGGCGGTAGTGGCAACTGCCGCACCGGCGGCACGACCTTCTTCCAGCCCGTCACCGAGGCCCTGAGCCGCTACGGCGTCAGCGTCTTCTGATCGATCCACCGCCCGCGGGCCGCCGGAGGATTCCGGTGGCCCGCGCCGCGCGTCCGGGCACCGGCAGCTCAGGCGAGCCGGTCGGGCCGCTGGGTGGGCCGCAGGGGATCCGGGGGTACGACAGTCGCGGTGTCACCGGGTGCCGTGGCACCGACGGACCAGGCGAGATGCGCCCGCCGGGCGGAGAGCACCGCCAGCAGCGGCCAGAGGGAGACCGCCACCGCCGTCACCCGTTCGGCCAGCCCGGTGCGGGACCCACCTGTCACCTCGAAGGCGCACCAGCCGAAGAGTGCGAGCAGCACCACCGTGGCGCCCAGCCCCACGGCCCGACGAAACGCCCAGGGTGGCTCCGGTCGGGCCGGGTGCGCGGCGTCGCGGCCCCGCGGCAGCCGCAGTGCCGACCCCGCCGGCCAGAGCGCCAGGGCGAGGACCGCCACCGTCGCCGCGACGCCGTGGCTGAGCGAGCCACCCACCGGCGGCCGGGGAAACGCGACGAGCGCGATGGTGGCCACCCCACCGACCGCGAGCAGGAACCGGCTGGGCAGCCCGGCCGCGTGCAGGACGGCGGCCACCGACAGGTAGCAGCAGCCGAGCAGCACCAGCGCCACGACCATGATCCACGCGTCGGTGGCGTCCTGCCCCGCCAGCTCGCTGATGGTGTCCCGAATCGGGTCGTACCCGGCGGGTTGCCGTGCCGCCGCGACCGTCCAGCCGCTCACCAGCAGCAGGGGTGCGGCCGCCGCCGTGGCGACGGCCCAGTTCGGTACGGCGCGCATTTCGCCACGTTAACCGGCGCGGCGGTCGGCCGAGTCGGGTTCGCCGCTCCGCCCCACCAGCGAATCGTGCCGGCCTGGCGGGTGCCCCGGAGGCGGGGCGGCCACCCCTGACAGAATGCCGGTGAGGACTGTTCCACGATGAGGAGTTGCCAGCCGTGATCCGTACCCACAATGCCGGAAGCCTGCGCGCCGCGGACGCCGGCTCGACGGTGACGCTCGCCGGGTGGGTGGCCCGCCGGCGCGACCACGGCGGGGTCATCTTCGTCGACCTGCGCGACGGCAGCGGCGTCGTCCAGGTGGTCTTCCGCGAGGAGGACGCGCACGCGCTGCGCAACGAGTTCTGCGTGAAGGTCGTCGGCGAGGTGACCCGCCGGCCGGCCGGCAACGAGAACCCGGAGCTGCCCACCGGTGAGGTCGAGGTGACCGTCACCGAGTTGGAGGTGCTCTCCGAGGCGGCGCCGCTGCCGCTGCCGGTGGACGACCAGATCGAGGCCGGCGACGACATTCGACTCAAGTACCGCTACCTGGACCTGCGCCGCAGCGGGCCGGCGAACGCGCTGCGGCTGCGTTCGCGCGCCAGCCACCTGGCCCGGGGTGTGCTGCACGAGCGGGACTTCCTGGAGATCGAGACGCCGACCCTGACCCGGTCGACGCCCGAGGGCGCCCGCGACTTCCTGGTGCCGGTGCGGTTGCAGCCGGGCAGCTGGTACGCGCTGCCGCAGTCGCCGCAGCTGTTCAAGCAGCTGCTGATGGTCGGCGGCATGGAGCGGTATTACCAGATCGCCCGCTGCTACCGCGACGAGGACTTCCGCGCCGACCGGCAGCCCGAGTTCACCCAGCTCGACGTCGAGATGTCCTTCGTCACCGAGGACGACGTGATCGACCTCGGTGAGGCGATCGTCTCGACGCTGTGGAAGGACCTGGCCGGGCACGAGATCTCCGGGCCGATCCCGCGGATCACCTGGCACGACGCCATGGCCCGGTACGGCTCCGACAAGCCGGACCTGCGCTACGGCGTGGAGCTGACCGAGCTGACCGACTACCTGCGCGGCACCGAGTTCCGGGTCTTCGCCGGGGCGATCGACGCGGGCGGCTACGTCGGCGCGGTGGTGATGCCGGGTGGCGCGGCGCAGAGCCGCAAGGAGTTGGACGGCTGGCAGGACTGGGCCAAGGCGCGCGGCGCGCGGGGCCTGGCGTACGTGGTGTTGGACGCCGAGACCGGCGAGGCGCGCGGCCCGGTGGCGAAGAACCTGTCCGCCGAGCACCTGGGCGGGCTCGCCGACGCGGTCGGCGCCAAGCCGGGCGACGCGGTCTTCTTCGCCGCCAGCGCCACCGCCCGGGAGGCGCAGGAGCTGCTCGGCGCGGCCCGGGTGGAGATCGCCAAGCGGGCCGGGCTGATCGACGAGAGCGCCTGGGCGTTCTGCTGGGTGGTCGACGCGCCGATGTTCGAGCGCACGGACGAGGGCGGTTGGACGGCCGTGCACCACCCGTTCACCTCGCCGAACGCCGAGTGGGTCGACCGGTTCGAGGAGGCTCCGGACCGCGCCCTGGCGTACGCGTACGACATCGTCTGCAACGGCAACGAGATCGGCGGCGGGTCGATCCGTATCCACCGGGGTGACGTGCAGAAGCGGGTCTTCGACCTGCTCGGCATCACCCCCGAGGAGGCGCAGGACAAGTTCGGCTTCCTGCTGGAGGCGTTCAAGTACGGCGCTCCGCCGCACGGCGGCATCGCCTTCGGCTGGGACCGGGTGTGCATGCTGCTCGCCGGCGCCGACTCGATCCGTGAGGTCATCGCGTTCCCGAAGACCCGTGGCGGGTTCGACCCGCTGACCGGCGCTCCCACCCCGATCACGACCCAGCAGCGCACCGAGGCCGGCATCGACGCCAAGCCCAAGCCCCCGGCCACCGCCCACACGGGCACGGCCGGCCCGGCCGCCCCGGTCTCCGACCCGGTCTGACCCCCTGTCTCGTTGATCATGAGGTTGACAGGCCCCACGTGACCGCGTGTGGCTCGTTAACCTCATGATCGACCTAGGTGGGGGAGTGGGCTGGCGTGCGGGTGCTTGTTGTCGGTGGTAGTGGGCTACTGGGGCGGGAGGTCTGTCGGCGGGGGGTTCGCCGCGGGTTCGCGGTGGTGGGGACCTTCCACTCCGGCGCGATCCCGGTGCCGGGGGTCGCGGCGCGTCGGCTGGACGTGACCGACCGGGCCGCCGTGCGCGCGCTGGTCGCCGAGGTGCGGCCGGACGCCGTGATCGGGACCCCCTATCGGTACGACGACTGGGCGGTCACCGCCGACGGGGCCGCGAACGTGGCGGTCGCCGCCGCCGAAACCGGTGCCCGACTCGTGCACGTGTCCAGTGACGCGCTGCACGCCGGCCGTCCCACCCCGTACGCCGACGACGACCCGCCCACACCGGTGCACGCGTACGGTGCCGCGAAGGCCGCGGCCGAGACCGCCGTGCGGGCGATCGACCCCGGCGCGGCCCTGGTGCGTACCTCGCTGATCCTGGGGGAGGGCAGCAAGCAGATCCAACTCTGCCGGGACGCGCTCGCCGGCCGGGCGGCGCTGTTCACCGACGAGTTCCGGTGCCCGATCGACGTCAGCGACCTGGCCGACGCCGTGCTGGAGTTGGTCACCTCGCCGTACGCCGGTCTGCTCAACGTGGCCGGCCCCGACGCCGTCAGCCGGGCCGACCTGGGTCTCCTCGTCGCCGAGCGGTTCGGCCTGGACCCGGCCGGGCTCCGGACCACCACCGGCGCCGCCGTCGGCCTGTCCCGCCCCCTTGACGTACGCCTGGACAGCTCCCGCGCGGCCGGCCTGCTGCGCACCCGACTGCGCGGGGTGCGCGAACTCCTGGCTCGCTGAGCACCCGATCTTCTTCTCTCGGCATGTGCACGCCTACTGTGCATAACTCTTGTGCACAACAAGTGTGCAGAGATAGTGTGCATACATGGAGAACCCGCCACCCGACGGCCGCGGCGAGCAACGGCGCGTCGATCTGGACGGCCGGCAGGTCCGCGTGTTGGCCCACCCGCTGCGGATGCGGCTGCTCGGCTCGCTGCGCATCGACGGGCCGGCCACCGCGACCGCCCTGGCCGAGAAGTTGGGCACCAACACCGGCGCGACCAGCTATCACCTGCGGCAACTCGCCGAGGTGGGGCTCGTGTCCGAGGATGCTGACCGGGGCACCGGCCGGCAGCGCTGGTGGCAGGCCGCGCACGACGTGAGTCACTTCGAACCCACCGACTTCGACGACGATCCGGACGCCCGTGCCGCCGTGCAGTGGATCCAGACCGACCAGGTGCGGCTGATGGCCGAGTTGGCCGAGCGGTGGATGGCCGTCGAGCACCACCAGTCCCGGGCCTGGCGGGACGCCGTCGGCATGAGCGACCTGGTGCTGCCGCTGGACCCGGCTCGGCTGCGGGCTCTCAGTGGGGACCTGTGGGCGGTGCTGATGCGCTACCGCGACGAGGCCGTCACCGAGGCATCGGACGCCAAGCCCGTGCACGTGTTCCTGGCCGGCTTCCCCCGCCTGGACGAGCGCTGGTGAGCGCGAGGAGTGCGCCGGAGTTGCGAGCCCCGCAGTCGCGAACTAGGGAGGCGTCGTGAGCGCGAGGAGTGCGCCGGGGTTGCGAGCCCCGCAGTCGCGAACCAAGGAGGCGTCGTGAGCGCGCTGACCGTACGCCAGGTTCGGCGTCGTTACCTCACGCTCTACGGCCTGCGTTGGCTGCCCACGGGTCTGATGATCCCGATCATGATCCTGCTGATGCAGGAGCGTGGCCTATCACTGCCGCAGATCGGCTTGGCCTTCAGCGCGCAGGGGTTGCTGGTACTCGCGCTGGAGTTGCCCACCGGCGGCCTCGCCGATGCCCTCGGCCGCCGGCCGGTGCTTGTCGTCGCCGGGGCGCTCAGTCTCGTCTCGCTGACGCTGTTCGCGGTGGCCGACTCGTTCTGGGTGTTCTTCCTGGTCTATGCGGTGCAGGGGGTCTACCGGGCACTGGACAGCGGCCCGCTGGAGTCCTGGTACGTCGACGCCACTCTGGCCGTCGACCCGGAGGCCGAGTACGAACGCGGCCTCGGGCACGCGGGCACCGTCAGCGGCGGGGCCATCGGCGGCGGTGCGCTGCTCAGCGGTGGCCTGGTCGCACTGGGTCCGATCGGGCCGGTGAGCGCGCTCACCGTGCCCGTGCTGGCCGCGATCGTCGCGCAGGCGGTGGCGCTCGTCGCGCTGGTCGTCCTGCTGGTCGAGCACCGGCCGGCCACCGGGTTCGCGGCGGTGCGGGCCTCGGTGGTCCAGGCGCCTCGGATGATCGGCCAGGCGGTCGGGCTGCTGCGCCGTTCCCGGGTGCTGCTGGCCCTGGTGTTGGTGGAGCTGTTCTGGGGCTTCGGCATGATCACCTTTGAGTCGTTGCTGCCGGTTCGGCTCGCCGAGGTGATCGGCAACCCGGAACGGGCCGCCGCGCTGCTCGGGCCGGCCAGTTCGGCCGCCTGGCTCGCCTCGGCCGCCGGCGCGGCACTGACCCCCCTGCTGCTGCGCTGGATGGGTGCGGCTCCGGGCGCGGCCCTGCTGCGCATCCTGCAGGGTGTGACAGTGGTCGGGATGGGCCTGTTCGCCGGACCGGTCGGGGTGCTGGTGGCCTACCTGGCCTGCTACGCCGTGCACGGCGCGTCGAACCCGCTGCACAGTGGCCTGTTGCACCGGCAGGTCGACGGCCCGTACCGGACCAGCGTGCTCTCGTTGAACTCGATGATGGCGCAACCGGGCGCGGCCCTCGGCGGGGTGGTCCTGACCGCGATCGCCGCCGCCGCCAGCGTCAGCACCGCGATGGTGGTCGGTGCGGTGGTGCTCGCCGTCGCCGCACCGCTCTACCTGCCCGCCTGGCTGGCCGGCCGTCGGGCTGCCCCCGCCGACGAGCCCATCGCGGTGCCGGTGCCCGCAACCGACCGTTGAGCGGGGCCCCTCGTGCGCGAGGGGCCCCGCTCCGGTTCACCCGAGGCGAACCGTGCTGAGCGGCAGGGTGTTGGTGAAGCCGAGCCGACGGTAGAGCCGTACCGCACCGACGTTGTGCGTGTAGACGCCGAGCGCCACGGTGTCGTGGCGGGCCAGCAGCGCCCGGGTCATCCCGGCGGTCAGCGACGCACCCAGACCCCGACCCCGTAGGTCGGGGGCCACGGTCAGGCCGGCGATGAAGCCGACGTCGCTCTGGCTGCGGTCCGCGCCGCACGCCACCAGTCGGCCGCCGGCCCGAATGCCGTACCAGTCGACCACCCGCGGGTCGCCGGGGCGGGAGGTGGTGCTGGGGAACGCCTCGTCGACGAGCGCCTCCAGCGCCGGGGTGTCGGCGTCGGTGAGGCGGACGACCGGTTGTTCGTCCGGCTGCGCCGGTGGTGGCGCGTCGGTCCAGTGGAAGTCCCAGTGGTGGTGCTCGGCCACCGCCAGCCGGCCGGTCAGCGGAGCGCGATCGTGCCGGGGCAGATGCAGTCGGTGCCCGGGGCGCAGCCTCCCGCTGTCGGCGAGCGCGACACAGATGTCCAGGGCCGGTCCGGCTGGGCCGATCGCGCAGCCGGTCGGCCCGTGCCTGGTCGGCACCAACCACAGCACCGCGCCCTCGCGCTGGTATCCCGTCGCGGGTAACGCCGGCCCGAGCGCGTGCCGGGCGAACGGGTGGTGGCCGGCGGCATCCAGGATGGCGGCCCGGTCCTGGAGCACCTGGTCGTCGAGGATCATGCTGACCAGCCTAGAAGCCGGGGGTACGACGCCCGCGTCGGGCAGCGGCGCGGCAACCACCTCCACCGTGGAGATTGGCGAGTCGACCGATTGGGTACATCACGCGCCGACGTACTGGGAACCCCCACCGGAGGACCGACATGCTCGCCATTCTCGCGGCCATCGTTTTTGGCTTCGCCCTGCTTATCGACCTGCTCGACACCGACTTCGGAGCGCCCGACCTGTTCAACTGGAACACCCTCGTGCTCCTCGGCCTGTTCCTGCTCGCGCTCTACCTGGGCGGCGTGGGCAGCGGCCCGCGCAGCGGTGGCGGCGGTGGCGGCGGCCGCTGGTACCGCGGCCGGCGCCCGGGTCGTGGCTGACCGGAACCGATCACCGGTGGCGGGCCCACGGCGCGATTCCGGCCTCGTGGGCCCGGCCCGGTACTGTCTTCGTGATGGAGTCCGACGCCCTCTTCTCCCTCGGTGAACCCGCCGGGTCGCGCAGCGCGCCCGACGGTCCCGTCGGTGTCGACGGCTTCACCGCGGTGGCCGACGATTCGCCCCTGCCCGTCCGGATGCGCCCGGTGACCCTCGACGAGTTGGTCGGGCAGGACCACCTGCTCGCCCCCGGCGCCCCGCTGCGGCAACTGGTCTCCGGCGGCGCCCCGATGTCGGTGATCCTCTGGGGTCCGCCGGGCAGCGGCAAGACCACCATCGCGCACCTGGTGGCCGGGGCGACCGACCGCCGTTTCGTCGCCATGTCGGCGCTCTCCGCCGGCGTCAAGGACGTGCGGGCGGTGATCGAGGCGGCCCGCCGCCAGCGCCGTTCGGGTGGCCCGCAGACCGTGCTCTTCATCGACGAGGTGCACCGGTTCAGCAAGACCCAACAGGACTCGCTGCTCGCCGCCGTCGAGGACCGCACCGTCACGTTGCTGGCGGCGACCACCGAAAATCCGTACTTCTCGGTCATCTCGCCGCTGTTGTCGCGGTGCGTGCTGCTCACCCTGCAACCGCTCGACGACGAGGCGGTGCGGGGCCTGCTGCGCCGCGCGGTCGCCGACAAGCGCGGCCTGGACGACGTGCTCACTTTGACCACCGAAGCCGAGGACCACCTGGTCCGGCTCGCCTCCGGTGACGTCCGTAAGGCACTCACCGCACTGGAGGCGGCGGCGGCCTCGGCCACGGCGCTGGGCACCGGGCGGATCGACCTCGCCACCGCCGAGCAGGCCGTCGACGTCGCGGCGGTGCGCTACGACCGCGACGGCGACGCCCACTACGACGTGGTCAGCGCCTTCATCAAGAGCATGCGCGGCTCGGACGTGGACGCCGCGGTGCACTGGCTGGCCCGCATGCTGGTCGCCGGCGAGGACGCCCGGTTCATCGCGCGCCGCCTGGTCATCTTCGCCAGCGAGGACGTGGGCATGGCCGACCCCGGCGCGCTGAGCGTCGCCACCGCCGCCGCCCATGCCGTCGAGTACGTCGGGCTGCCCGAAGCGCAGCTCAACCTGGCCCAGGCGGTGATCCACCTGGCCACCGCACCCAAGTCGAACTCGGCCACCACCGCCATCGGTGCCGCCATCGCCGACGTCCGGGCCGGCCGCGGTGGCCCGGTGCCGCGCGGGCTGCGCGACGCGCACTACGCCGGTGCCCGCGGGCTGGGCCACGGCACCGGCTACCGCTACCCGCACGACGACCAGCGCGGCGTGGTCACCCAGCAGTACGTCCCGGACGACCTGGTGGGCACCGACTACTACCAGCCCAGCCCGCACGGCGCGGAACGGTCGGTGGCCACCCGGCTGCCAGTGCTGCGCCGGATCGTGCGTGGCCTGCCGGCCCCGGCCGCCCGCCCGGACACTGGAACAGCCGAGCCGCCGGTAACGACGCGGACCGCGTCGGCGCTACCCGGTGAGGTCGGTCGCCCGACGACGGGCACGGGCGCCCCCGGCACGACGCAGGACAGCGGCGCTGACGCCGCAGGAGAGGGTCAACAGTGAGATCGCGTGGTGGGGACCGCCCGGACGAGGGCCCGGACGAGCGGCGCGATCGGAGCGCCAAGACGCGCCGGTGGGGTCGAGGCCGGGCGGCCGAGGTCGAGCCGGAGGAGCCGGTCGCCGGCGAGGAGTTCGGCTGGATCGACGACCTGCGGTCGGCCAAGCAGCAGCGCGGCGAGCTGGGCCCGGACGGCGCACCGGCGGAGTCGGCCGGGCCTCGTCAGGCGATGCCGCCGGAAGCCGCGGTGCCGCCTGCCCCGCGCCAGAACGGCCCCGGTGGCACCGCCGCACGTCGACCGGTCGACACCCCCTGGCCGGGGGATTCGCCACCGACCGGCCGCCGCCCGGACGACCGGCCGCCCGTCGCCGGCGCCGCGGCCCCCGTCCAGGGCCAGCCCGTGCGTCGCGGCGTGCAGCCGGCAGCCGGTGCCCGTGCCGCCGTACCGCCGGCACCGCCCGCCGCCCGCCCGGCTGGCGGCGACCCGGCCAGCCCGCCCGTGCCTCGCCCGACTGCCGACGCACCCGGCGGCCCGGCCCGGTCCCGCCCGGCGACGGCTCCTCCCGGCCCACCCGCAGGCCCACCGACCTCGGGCGCCCCGACCGGTCGTCGCCCGGAGGCCGCTGTTCCGCCGGGTCGTCATCCGGAGGCCGCTGTTCCGCCGGGTCGTCATCCGGAGGCCGCTGTTCCGCCGGGTCGTCGCCCGGACGCCGCTGTTCCGCCGGGTCGTCGCCCGGAGGCCGCTGTTCCGCCGGGTCGTCGCCCGGACGCCGCCGCAGCCGGGGTGAACCCGGACGCGATGCCGCCGCTGCGCCGTCCGGACGCCGGCTCGCCGGGACGCCGGCCGGGCCCGGAGTCCGTCGAGCCCGGTCGTCCACTGCCGCCGGCCGACGGAATGTCCGCTGGCCGACGCGTCGCGGCGGCACCCGATCCGACCCGGGGCGCCGGGCCACCTGTCGCCTCCGGCGCGGCCCGGGTGGACGGCCCACCGACCGGTGCCGTGCCGCCGGCCGCGGAGGGCCTGCGACCCGACCCCGCCATCGACCGCGACCCACGTACCGCGCGGCGTCGCCCAGGCCCGGTCGACCCGGGAGCCCCGGAGCCCACCGACGGTCGTCCCGCCGACCGCTCCCGTCCGGCAGCCGGCGGACGCCGCCGTGCCGCCGAACCCGACGAGGTAGCGGTGCCCCGCTCGGGCAACGCGCCGCCGATGCCCGAGGCCTCCGGCGGTCACAGCGGTGCCACGCCCACCATCGGGCCGGCCGACGGCACCGGTCGCCGCCGGGCCGTCTCCGCTGAGCCCGAGCGCCGGCCGCCGGCCGCCGGTGAGGCCCGGACCGACCGCCCCGAACGGCCCGCCGACTGGCTGCGCCAGGCCGGCCGCCTGCCACACACCGACCCCGGCCTGCCGGTGGTCAACCGCCGCGGTGGCACCCCGCCGGCCACGGATCGGCGTCCGGCACCGGCCACCGGCACCGGCGAGCTCGTCGACCACGCGTCCGGTCGCCTCGGCGTGCCCGACCCGGCCGCGGAGCGCACCGCCGCCCGCCGGCCTGCCGGCCCGCCGGCTGACCCGGGTGCGGACGCACCGACCGGTCGCCGTGCCGCCCGACCCGACGCGCCGAGCACCACCGGAGAACAGGCTCTGCCCCCTCCGCCGACGTCCGGCGATCGGCGCCCCCGCGGCCGAGACGCCACGGGACCCGTTGGGGACCCCGCCGGCGGGCGCGCCCGCGGCCGAGATGCCGGGGCACCCGTTGGGGACGCCGCCGGCGGGCGCGCCCGTGCGGTGGCCGGGCCCGGTCCCGACGCCCCGCCCACGCCCGACCCGACCGGCCGACGACGCCGGCCACCAGCCGAACCTGGCCCGGACGGACCGGGTCGACCCGGGCCGGCGAACGACCGCGGCGACGGCCCCTACGCCGGCGGACGACCCGCGCCCGGCGCCGATCCCGCCGCTCCGGTTCGGGGCGCCGCCCGCCCCGCCCCGCCCGGCCGGGCCCGACCCGTCCCGGCCGGCGCACCGGTCCCGGACGCCGGGCGCCGTGGCGCCGACGGTCCGCCCCGCCCCGCCCCGGGTGCCGAGGCGGCCCCCCGGGGCGCCGCCCGTCCGGACGGTACGGCTCGTGCCGCCGGCGTGGACGGCCCGGTTCGTGCCGCCGCCGCAGCGGGTGTGGACGGCCCGCCGCGTTCGCGTCCGGATGGTCCGGCTCGTGCCGCCGTCCGGCCACCCGGCGGCGCGCAACCGCCCCTCGCCGACGATCGAACCCACGGTGAGCCGGGTGCCGGTCCCGGTTCCCCGGCGCGTGGTGGCGCCGCGTCCGGACGAGCCACCCCCGCCGACCGTGCCGCCGGGCGTGCCCAGCCTCCGCACCGGGAGCCCGGCCGCGCCGAGCCGAGCGGCATCGCCCCGGTGCCACCGCCCGGCCGCTCCGGCGAGCCCGTCGGTGTGGCCCGTGTCGCCGCCGCCGTGCCGCTCCCGTCCGGCCCGGTGGACCACCCGACACCGGAGCCGTCCGGCGGGCCCGCGCTGCGCTCGGCTGGGCAGGACACGCCCGACGACGCGCCCGGTGCCCGATCCGAGGTACGCCGGCAGTCGCGCGAACGCCGTCGCCTCCGGGCGGCGGTGCTGGTGCTGGTCAGCGTCGTGCTGCTCGGCGCGGTGCCGCTCTTCTTCGGCATCCGCACGCTGAGCCGTGACCCGGTCTTCGACAACCTGGATCAACTCAACGTGCCCGGCTGGGCCGCCGCGAAGACGGTCGACGACGTCAGTGGCAGCCGGTGGTGCCTGCTCGACTGCCGGCTGCGGGAGCGCACCGTCACCTCGGAGAAGTCGCCACAGGACACGGCGCAGGTCTACGAGGACGCGCTGCGCCAGGACGGCTGGCAGCCGTGGAAGGTGAGCCGCTGCCCGGAGCAGAAGACGAAGGGCAGCTACACCTGCTGGCGTCGCGACGAGTTGACCCTCGACCTGTGGGTCCGCGAGCCGACCTGCGTACCGCCGCCGGTCGACGGTGAGCCGGCCGTCGTGCCGTCCACCGAACCGTCGGCCGCTGCGACGGAGTGCACCGGCTCGTTGGTGTCGGTGAAGGTACGCAACGCGATCGACGACGAGCGGACCAGGCCGCAGCCGACCACCGACCCGTCACTGACCGGAGAGGACCCGTTCCCGACGGTCAGCGGGGACCCGCTGGGCGAGCTGACACCCTCACCGTCGTGAGCCGGTCTCCATCACGGACGGTAGGGTCTGGGGCTGGCGGGCTCGCCCGCCACCGGTGACCGCCGACGGCTCGGCGGCCGGCACGGGTGCCATGGTTCTGCGTTCCGAGGACGTCGGGTCCTGCGGAACTCTGCTTGAGGAGGACAGGCGTGGGCGACATTGCAGCCATCGCGGCGCTGATCGCGGCGAGCGCGTTCGCGGTGCTGGTGCTCATCCTGACGCTGCCCATCCTGCGGCTGCGGCACACGGTGGACGCCACCACCCGGATGATCAACGACCTGAACGATCGGACCGGGCCGCTGCTCGGTGACGTGAACACCACGGTGAAGAACGTCAACACCGCCCTGGAGCAGGTGCAGACCTCGCTCGACGGCGTGAACCTCCAGCTGGCGAAGGTCGACACGATGACCAGCCACGCGCAGAACGTCACCGCGAACGTCGCCAACCTGGCCACCGTGGTCTCCGCCGCGGCCGCGAACCCGCTGGTGAAGGTCGCCGCGTTCGGCTACGGCGTGCGCAAGGCCGCCGCCGGTCGCCGGCACGCCGAGACCGAGCGCGAGGTCCGCGACACCATCAAGCAGCAGCGACGGGCCGCGCGGCGCGGCAACAGCTGACCGGCCGGCGTACCAGGAGGTAGCGAGACATGAGGCGCTTGTTCTGGCTCGGCATCGGCGTGGCCGTCGGTGTCATCGTGGTCCGCAAGGCGACCCGGACCGCCCAGGCGTACACGCCGGCCGGCATCGCCAGCTCGCTGACGGAATCCGCTGGCGGGCTCGTCGAGTCGCTGCGTAGTTTCGTGGAGGACGTCCGGGTCGGGATGGCCGAACGCGAGCAGGAGATCCACCACGCGTTCGCCCAGGGCGAGGCGTTCGACGATCAGTTCGCCGACCTGCGGGAAGACCCGCGCATCGGCGATCGAGAAATCTTTCCGGAGGAACACCAGCGATGAAGACGGCGGAGATCAAGCGGCGGTACCTCGCGCACTTCGAGGCGAATGGCCACACCGTGGTGCCGTCCGCTCCGCTGCCCGCCATCAGCGACCCGAACCTGCTGTTCGTCAACGCCGGCATGGTGCAGTTCGTTCCGTACTTCCTCGGTCAGCAGACTCCCGCGTACCAGCGGGCGGTCAGCGTGCAGAAGTGCATCCGTACGCCGGACATCGACGAGGTCGGCAAGACCAGCCGGCACGGCACGTTCTTCCAGATGAACGGCAACTTCTCCTTCGGTGACTACTTCAAGGCGGGCGCGATTCCGCTCGCCTGGGACCTGGTCACCAAGTCGCAGGCCGACGGCGGGTTCGGGCTGGACCCGGAGCGGGTCTGGCCGACGGTGTACCTGGACGACGACGAGGCGTACGAGATCTGGCGGTCGGTGGGCGTGCCGGCCGAGCGGATCGTGCGCCGGGGCAAGGCGGACAACTTCTGGTCGATGGGCATTCCCGGGCCGTGCGGTCCGTGCTCCGAGCTGTTCTACGACCGGGGCCCGGAGTATGGCCGCGAGGGCGGCCCGGCGGTCGACGAGGACCGCTACATGGAGTTCTGGAACCTCGTCTTCATGCAGTTCGAGCGGGGCCCGGGCACGACGAAGGACGACTACCCGATCCTGGGTGACCTGCCGGCGAAGAACATCGACACCGGCATGGGCCTGGAGCGGATGGCCTCGATCCTGCAGGGCGTCGACAACCTGTACGAGATCGACGAGGTTCGGCCGATCCTGGCGCGGGCGGCGGAGCTGACCGGTAAGCGGTACGGCGCGCACTCCGGCCACGTGGCCAGCGAGTCGCACCCGGACGACGTGCGGCTGCGGGTGATCGCCGACCACGTGCGGACCGCGCTGATGCTGATCGGCGACGGTGTGACGCCGTCCAACGAGGGTCGCGGCTACGTGCTGCGCCGCATCATGCGCCGGGCGATCCGGTCGATCCGGCTGCTCGGCTGGCAGGACCGGGCGCTGCCCGAGCTGCTGCCGGTGGCCCGGGACTGCATGTCCCCGTCGTACCCGGAGTTGGCGACCGACTTCGACCGGATCGCGGACTACGCGTACGCGGAGGAGGAGGCGTTCCTGTCCACCCTGCGTGCCGGCACGACGATCCTGGACACCGCGATCGCCGAGACCCGCACGGCGGGCGGCTCCGCGCTGTCCGGGGCGAAGGCGTTCCAGCTGCACGACACGTACGGCTTCCCGATCGACCTGACCCTGGAGATCGCCGCCGAGCAGGGCCTCACCGTCGACGACGAGGGTTTCCGCCGGCTGATGGCCGACCAGCGCACCCGGGCGAAGGCGGACGCGCAGGCGCGCAAGACGGGGCACACCGACCTGTCGGCGTACCGGTCGGTGCTCGACGCGGGTGGCCCGGTGACGTTCACCGGGTACAGCGAGGTGGCCCGCGAGTCGACGGTGCGGGCGTTGCTCGGCGCGGACGGCCCACGGCAGGCGGCGACCGAGGGCGACACCATCGAGCTGGTGCTCGACACGACCCCGTTCTACGCCGAGGGTGGTGGGCAGCAGCCCGACCAGGGCATGATCACCGTTGGTGGCGGGCAGGTCGAGGTGCTCGACGTGCAGCAGCCGGTGCCCGGCCTGATCGTGCACCGGGCCCGGGTGATCCGGGGTGAGGTGCGTGCCGGCGAGGCGGGTTACGCCGAGATCGACACGACGCGGCGGCGAGCGATCTCCCGGTCGCACACCGCCACCCACCTGGTGCACCAGACCATGCGGAACTTCCTCGGTGAGTCGGCCACGCAGGCGGGTTCGCTGAACGCGCCCGGCCGGCTCCGGTTCGACTTCAACACCCCGACCGGGGTGTCGCCGAGCGTCCTGCGTGACGTGGAGCAGCAGGTCAACGAGGTGCTGCTGGCCGACCTGGAGGTGCACGCCTTCATCACCTCGCTGGACGAGGCGCGGCGGATCGGCGCGATGGCGCTCTTCGGCGAGAAGTACGGCGAGGAGGTGCGGGTCGTCGAGGTGGGCGACTACGCCCGGGAGCTGTGCGGCGGCACGCACGTGGCCCGCTCGGCCCAGCTCGGCCTCGTGAAGATCCTCTCCGAGTCGTCGATCGGTTCCGGTGTCCGCCGGGTCGAGGCGCTTGTCGGCATGGACGCCTTCGGCTTCCTGGCCAAGGAGCACCTGCTGGTCTCCCGGCTGGCCGAGCTGTACCGGGTGCCCAACGACCAGGTCGCCGACCGGGTGGAGCAGACCGTCACCCAGCTCCGGGACGCGGAGAAGGAGCTGGAGAAGCTGCGCGCCCAGCTGGTGCTGGGCGGGGCGTCGGCGCTCGCGGCGCAGGCCAAGGATGTGCGCGGGGTCGCGTACGTGGGCACCGAGGCGCCGGAGGGCGCGGCCGGTAACGACGTGCGGACCCTCGCCCAGGAGATCCGGGGCAAGATCGACCCGGCGCGGCCGGCGGTGGTCGCGGTGGCGGCCCGGTCGAACGGCAAGGCGTCCCTGGTGGTGGCGGTCAACGCGACCGCGCGCAGCCGGGGTCTGGCCGCGTCGGACCTGGTGAAGGCGGCGTTCTCCGGGCGTGGTGGTGGCAGTCCCGACCTGGCCCAGGGCGGTGGCCTGCCCGCGGCCGAGGCGCCGACCCTGCTGCTCACCGTCGAGAAGGCGATCTCCGAGGCGTGATGGACGAGCATTGTCGGCCAGGGCGGACCAGCTGGTCCGCCCTGGCTCGTTCGGCCTCGGTGGTGACAGTCGGTGTCTGAATTGACACGTGGTGTGCGGATCGGGGTGGACGTCGGTCAGGTGCGGGTGGGAATCTCCCGCTCCGACCCGGACGGAATCCTGGCCACGCCACTAGTCACCCTGGCCCGGGACCTCACGGCCGCGCCGGATGCGGTGCCCAGCGATCTCGCCGAGCTGGCCGCCCTGGTGGCCGAGCACGAGGCCGTGGGGGTCGTCGTCGGCCTTCCGGTCAATCTCGCCGGTAAGCACGGCCCGGCGGCTGTCCACGTGAAGGCGTACGCTGACCGACTGGTCGATGTGATAGCGCCCGTTCCGGTAACGCTCACCGACGAGAGGATGTCGACCGTGGTCGCCTCTCGTAGGCTTGCCGAGCGTGGCGTCCGAGGTAAACGTCAACGTGCGGTTGTCGACCAGGCGGCCGCAGTGGAGATCCTGCAGAGCTGGCTGGACGCGCAGCGGAGGCGGCAGTAATGATCGACGATCTGGACCTTGGGTTCGACGAGGCGGAGCGGGGGGAGAAGGGCCGGCACCGGCGCAGCTTCCGCAAGCGCAACGGCGGGTCCGGCGGTGGCCGGGGCAAGACGTTCCTGGCACTGCTGATGGCCCTGGTCCTGCTGGGTGCCATCGGCGGTGGTGCCTACTACGGCTTCGACCGCATCCAGAACTACTTCGTCACCCCCGACTACGACGGTGCCGGTTCCGGTGAGATCACCGTCGAGATCAAGAACGGCGCGCTGCTGGCCGACATGGCCGACGCCCTCGTCACGGCCGACGTGGTGAAGAGTCAGAAGGCGTTCATCGAGGCGGCCGAGGCCAACTCCCGCAGCAAGAACATCCAGCCGGGCACGTACAAGCTGCGTAAACAGATGAGCGGCGCCAGCGCCGTGACCGCGATGCTCGACCTGAAGAACAAGATCGTCAACGGGTTGACGATCCCCGAGGGTCGCACCAGCCTGAACATCTACAAGCTGCTGTCCGACAAGACCAAGATCCCGGTGAAGGACTTCCAGACCGCCGCGAAGGACCCGGAGGCGCTCGGCGTCCCGGACTGGTGGTTCAAGCGCGACGACGGCAAGAAGGTCGTCAAGTCCGTCGAGGGCTTCCTCTTTCCGGACACCTACGAGATCCCGCCGAAGTCCACCGCCGAGAGCATCCTCAAGCTGATGGTGAACCGCTTCCTCTCGGTGACCGGTGAGATGAAGTTCGCCGACACGGTGCAGGAGAAGCGCAAGGTCAGCCCGTACGAGGCGCTGATCGTGGCGTCGCTGGCCCAGGCCGAGGCGGGCAACGCCGACGACCTGGGCAAGGTCGCCCGGGTCGCCTACAACCGGGTGTACGGCGAGTTCTTCTGCAACTGCCTGGAGATGGACGTCACGGTCAACTACTACCTGGAGTCGATCGGCAAGCCGACCAAGTCGTCCAAGCAGATGACGGCGGCCGAGATGGACGACCCGAAGAACCCGTACAACCGCAAGCTGCCGGGAATGATCCCGACCCCGATCAACAGCCCCGGCAAGCAGGCCCTGGTCGGGGCGATGGACCCGCCGCCGGGCAAGTGGCTCTACTTCGTGGCGATCGACAAGCAGGGCCACTCGGCGTTCGCCGAGACGTACGAGCAGCACCAGCGCAACGAGGCCAAGGCCCGGGAGGCCGGCATCATCTGACGGCATCCGATCCGGCGCACACGCGAGAGGGCAGGGAGTGATGACAACCGGCGGTGGGCGTGTCGACCCGTAGGGCCGCGGTGCTGGGCAAGCCGATCACGCACTCCCTCTCCCCGGTGATCCACAACGCCGGGTACGCCGCCGCCGGGCTGACCGGGTGGTCGTACACCCGGATCGAGTGCGGGGCCGCGGAGCTGCCGGATCTGGTCGCCGGCCTGGGCCCGGAGTGGGCCGGTCTGTCGGTGACCATGCCGGGCAAGGAGGCGGCGCTCGCTGTGGCCGACACCGCGTCGCCGGTCGCCGTCGCCGTCGGTGCGGCCAACACGTTGGTACGCCGTCCGGGTGGCTCCTGGTACGCGGACAACACCGACGTCGCCGGCATGGTCCAGGTGCTCACCGACGCTGGGGTGCTTCCCGGTGCCGCCGTGACGGTGCTCGGCGCGGGTGGCACGGCCCGCGCCGCGCTGGCCGCCGCCGCGCGGCTGGCCGGCACCTCGGTCACCGTGGTGGCCCGTCGGGCGGCGGCGGTCGACGAGCTACGGCCGGTGGCCGACGCGCTCGGCGTCGCGCTGGTCCCCGCCGACTGGGCCGACGCCCGCCAACACCTCGCCGCCGCCGACGTGGCGGTCTCCACCGTGCCGAAGGGAGTCGCCGACCCGTTGGCCGACGCGGTGGCCTGGCGGTCGGGCGCGGTGTTCTTCGACGCGCTCTACGATCCGTGGCCCACCCCGCTGGCCGCCTCCGCCGCCGCGGCCGGCCTGCGGGTGGTGTCCGGTCTGGACCTCCTGCTGGCCCAGGCGGTCGGGCAGTTCGAGCAGTTCACCGGCGTGACCGCGCCGGTCGAGCCGATGCGGGAAGCGATGCGACGGGCGACCAGTGGCGGCGTTCTTTAGCTGACGGTTAAGACGCGCTTACGGGAAACTGTCCTCTCTGCGTTGTGCCCTGCTCATGGATACGCTGCTCACCGTTACGGCCGCAGACACAGGGAGTTTCCTTGACCAGGCACGGACTGCACCGCATCACCCGGTTCCGCTCCGGACCCCGGCGCAAGGCGATCGCCATCGGCGTGGTCGGCGGATCGGTGGTGGCCGGCATCGTGGCGACCATGATGCCGATCTTGGCCAGCGACGACCTGTCGATCCGGGCGGCGGCCGACACCACCGCGACCGCGGTGACGCAGGACGGCGACAACGCGACCAAGACGACGTTGGCGACCTGCCCGACGCGCTGCGACGGCAATCCGCGTGGTGGCCGCGAGGCGGTGATCGAGTTCGCGGTGACCACCGTGCCGGCCGCCGCGGTCAACGTCCGGGCGACGTTGCGGGTGCACGCCTGGCAGCAGTTTCCCGCCACGGTGACGGCGCACGCCTCACCGCTGAGCGCCCGCGAATCACGGCCGCCGCTGGCGACGGCCGGTGCCGTACTGGACAGCGTGTCCGGTGTGTCCAAGGGCTTCAACGAGTGGGACGTCTCCAAGCTGGTCACCGGCAACGGCACCTGGACTGTCGCGCTGGCCCAGAGCGGCCTGGAGAGTCGGGTCTACTGGGCGTCGGCCGACAACCGTAACGCGGACCTGCGTCCCAACCTGCTGATCAGCTACGACATCGGCAGCCGGCCGTCGCCGGTGACGACCACCAAACCCGCGCCGCCGCCGAGCGCCGCGCCGACCACCGCCGCGCCGAAGCCGTCGGCCACCATCGCTCCGAGCCGGACGGCGACGCCGAGTGCTAGCGGTACCCTGCCGTCCGGTCGGTGTGGGTCCGTGTCGGACAAGCTCGTGCCGTCCTGCGGCGCCTGGTGGGGCATGTACTCGCCGGCGGGGGCGGGCGGTGGCTGGGACCACGGCAAGGCCGTCACCAATGTGGAGGCGCAGGTCGGGCGCAAGTTCGACATCGTGCACCGCTACCACGACTTCTCCAACGCCGGCAGCAACGGTGCCTTCCCGGACGCGTACGAGACGCAGCAGATGCGTGAGGGCCGGTTGATGTTCTTCGCCTGGGAGTCCCGGGACTTCTCCGCCGGCACCACCCTGAAGTGGTCGGATGTCTACGGTGGTCGGCAGGACGCGACGATCGACGCGGTGGCGGGCCGCATCCGCGCGGCGGGCGTGCCGGTCTTCATGGGCTTCGACCACGAGCCGGAGGACGAGCCGAACAAGGGCAGCGACGCCGACTTCGTCCGTGCCTGGCGCTACGTCTACGAGCGGTTCGCCAAGGCCGGCGCGACCAACGCGGTCTGGGTCTGGACGATGATGGGCTGGTCCGGCCACTACTCCCGCTACGCCGGCCTGTACCCCGGTGACCGCTACGTCGACTGGGTCGCCTACGACCCGTACAACTTCCACGTCTGCAACGGCAGCACGGTGTGGAAGAGCCCGAGCACGACCGTGGGTGGCTTCTACGACTGGTTGGACGACAGCGGCATCGGCGCCGGCAAGCCCCGGATGCTCGCCGAGTTCGGCACCAACTTCAACGCCGCCGACCTGGGCGCCAAGCAGCGCTGGTTCCAGGAGTTCCCGGCCGCGCTGAAGGAACACCCGAAGATCAAGGCCGCCATCTACTTCAACTCGGCGGGCATGACCAGCCGCACGGCGACCTGCGACATGACGATGAACCACGACGCCGCGGCGGTGGCCGGCTTCGCGAAGGCGGGGCAGGACCCGTACCTGCGTCAGCCTACCGGGGGGAGCCGCTGACGACTGACGCACGCCAGACAGAACGCCGTGCGGCGGGGGTCGGACATCCGATCCGCCGGCGTTCTGTCGGCTAGCGGATTCATGCACCGCCCAATCGGCGGATTTCGTTGACCAAGCTGGACGAGGCACGCTACCTCGGGTTCTCATCCATCTTGGAGGCGCAGCGTGCCCAAACTCTCGCACTTGTGGCGTTTCGCAGGACGACGTCGTACCAGGGCGGGGATGGTCGCGTTGGCGATCGTCGCCGCAGTTCTAGGCGTACCCACCACCGCCTCGGCCGCGGTCGTGCCGGTCCCGACGACGGCGACCCTGGTGTCGGCCAACCCCGCCGATGTGACTCCGCACGCGCGAGACGGTGAGACCCGCGCTTTCGCCCAGGTGGGCAACACGGTCTTCGTCGGCGGCAGCTTCACCCAGGTCCGGCAGACCGCCAGCTCCGCGTGGGTCGTGCAGCGCTACCTCTTCGCGTACGACCGGATCACCGGCACCATGTCCACCACGTTCCTGCCGGTGCTCGACGGCGCGGTCAACACGCTCGTCGCCGGTCCCGGCGGCACGCTGATCGCCGGCGGCAGCTTCAAGACCGTCAACGGGGTCTCCCGCAGGAACCTGGTCGCGCTCGACCCGGCCACCGGCGCGATCATCGACAGCTGGGTGGGCCGTTCCGACGGCGGCACGGTCCGTGACCTGGCGCTGCACGGCAACTGGTTGTACGTGGCCGGCGCGTTCAACTGGCTCAACGGCACCGCACACGTCGGTCTTGGCCGGCTCAACGCGACCACCGGCGCGATCGACCCGAGCTTCGTCATCGACGCCACCGTGGGGCGGCACGGCACCACGTCGTACGTCTGGACCCTCGACGTCGCACCGGACGGCAACACGCTCGTCGTCGGTGGCAACTTCACGCTCGTCAACGGCCTGGCGCGTAACCAGATCGCGCTCGTGGACGTCTCCGCGACGCCCACCCTGCACGACTGGAGCACCGAGAAGTACGCCTCGCCCTGCGCGTCGCCGACGACCTTCGTGCACTACGTGCAGGACGTGAAGTTCGGCGAGGACGGCAGCTGGTTCGTCGTCGGCAGCAACGGCGGCGGTGGCTGGCCAACCGCGTACTGCGACGTCCTGGTCCGGTTCGAGACCGGGGCGCGGGGCAGCGGCCTCGTGGCCACCTGGGCCGACTTCACCGGCAACGACACCATCACCTCGGTCGAGGTGGCGGACAACGTGATCTATCTGGGCGGTCACTTCCGCTGGATGAACAACCCGAACGCCAGCGACGTCGCCGGCCCGGGTGCGGTGGACCGGCTCGGTATCGCCGCCGTCACCCCGGCCACCGGGATGCCGGTCAACTGGAATCCGCGCCGCAGCGGCGGCGCCTCGATGCCCGCGGGCACCAGCAGTTGGGGCTCGGCGGTGCCGGTGCTCTGGCGTGGCTCGGACGGCCTCTACTTCGGGCACAACTCCGACGGCATGGGTGAGGAGTACCACGGCCGGCTCGGCATGTTCCCGCTTGCCGGCGGACGTACCTTCGCCCCGATGAACCCGCCCACGGCCACCACCGGCAACCTCTACCTGAACACCGGCCCGGGCACGGTGGCGAAGGTGCCGTTCGACGGCACCGCGCTGGGCACCGCGACCACGGTCAGCCAGCCCGCCTACACCGAGGCCGGCGCGACGTGGCGGGTGAACGACCGGATCTACTGGGCGCACACGGTGGCCGGCACGCCGACCGGCAGTCGGATCGACGTCTCGCTGTACAACGGCGGTGCGATCGGTTCGCCGTGGGAGGCGTCCGGCTACAACGACTGGTACAACCCGGCGGTGTTGACCGGCGCCTTCTTCCTCGATGGCCGGCTTTACTACACCCGCACCGGGGCCAACAATCTCTACTACCGCTACTTCGAGATCGACGGCAACTGTCTCGGCGCCACCGAGTTCGTCCTGCCGACCACCGGGGTGACCTGGTCCGGAGTGCGTGGCATGGCCTGGGTGGGCGGTCGGATCGTCTACGGTGGCACCGACGGCACCCTGCGCAGTGCACCGTTCGACCCGACGTTCGCGGCGAGCATGGCGGTCGATGGCACGACGGCGACGGTCATCAGCGCCGCGACGCCCGAGTTGTCCTGGTCCACCCCATCGACGTTCTTCTCCGTACAGTGATGGTCAAGCGTTCGTAACGGAGCGTCGGTAGATTGTTCACGTTGGGTCGGTGGCGGGCAGCACCGCCACCGGCCCCGTGACGTGGGGGAGGCTCGTTGCTCGGCGCCGTTGGCATTCGGATGAGACGCGCCGTGCGTCTGGTCTTCGCGGTCAAACGTGGGTGGTACAGGGTCCGCTACCGGCGGTTGACGCTCGGTCGGGACGTGGAGATCCGTGGTCGGATCCGGCTGCGCCGTGGCGTGCGGGTGACCATCGGCGACCGCACCCGCATCAACAAGCTCGTCCGCTTCGCGGGTCCCGGTGAGGTACGCGTCGGCGCCGACTGTCTGCTCAACGCCACCTGGATCGGCACCTGGACATCGGTGACGGTGGGGGACCGGTGCCTCCTGTCGGATTGTGAACTTCTCGACAACGACTTTCACAACCTGCCGCCCGCGCAACGGCACGCACCGCCCGGCCCGGCCACCCGCGCCCCGATCGTCCTGGAGGACAACGTGTGGGTCGGTGCGCACGCCCTGGTGCTCAAGGGTGTGCGGGTCGGCCGGGACAGCGTCGTGGGCGCGGCGACGGTGGTCCGCTCGGACGTCCCACCCGGCGTCGTGGTCGTCGGCAATCCTCAACAGACGGTGAAGAAGTTCCATGACTGATACGACCCCCGGCTCCTGGCCCACGGGCGGCCCGTCCCCCGCGACCCCCGGCGCGGTGACACTGACCGACCTGCTGCGGGTGCCGATGCACCGGCTGCGGCTGGTCGGTGCGGTGGCCCTGGTCGGTCTGCTCGCCGCACTCGGCTACGTGCTGCTGGTACCGGCGGCGGTGACCGCGAACGCCGTGGTGGCGGTCCGGCCGGTGGTGACCGACGCGTTCACGCCCAGCGGTGCGGGTGCCGACCGGGCGGTCAACATGAACGTGGAGAGCGGCATCGCCACCGGCACCGAGGTCGTGCAGCGGCTCGCCGACGCGGCCGGCGGGCACCCACGGGACGTCCGTGGCGCGCTCGAGGTCGAGGTGCCCACCGGTGGGCAGATCCTGCGCTTCACCTACCAGGCGGGCGACGCGCAGCGGGCCGTGCAGAGCGCCAACCTGGCCGCCCAGGCCTACCTCGACGTGCGACGCACGATGTACGAGCAGCAGCGCGCCGAGATGCTGCGCTCCTACGACACCAGCATCACCAAGGTCGCCGCCCAGCAGGCCGCCCTGCAGAAGCGGGCCAGCACCGTCAAGGACACCGCTGCCGGCGACGCGGTGGTGGCCGAGCTGGCCGGGATCAACAACCAGCTCACCCAGCTCAACTCCGCCCGTACCGAGATCGCCGCGGTCGACGTCAACCCCGGCTGGGTGACCCAGACCGCCGAGAAGTCGCTTGCCACCTCCGCCGGGCACCGGCCGCTCTACCTGGTTGCCGGCCTGCTCGGTGGCGCGCTGATCGGCATCGTGCTCGCGTACGCCTGGGAGTCGGCCGACCGGAGGGTCCGCTCCGTCGCCGACGGCCGGGACGCCACCGGTCTGCCGCTGCTCGGCACCGTGCGTCGGCCGGCGTTCCGGGGCAGCCCCCGGGCGGTCGACGCCGACGTCCGGTACGTGGCGATGGCGGTCGCCGAGCGGGTCCGTCCGCCCGCCCGGGTGGCGCTGCTCAGCACCCGGGAAGACGCCACCGCGCTCACCGCCGGGCTCGCGGTGGCGCTCGCCGCCGACGGCCGCGAGGTCTTCGTCGCCGACGACAGCGGGCGCACCGAACGGCTGCGCGCCACAGTGCTCGCCGACCGGGGACGGCTGCCCATCGATCCGTCCCGACCGCTGGTGCCCAAGCCCCGCCCGGCCGGCAGCCCCGCGCCGGTCGCCGGCGGGGAAGCCGCGGCCCAGCGGCGACCCTCCCCGCATCCGCCCGGCGCCCGCCCGTCCACCGACGCGGACGCCACGCTGACGATTCCCCGGGTGTCGTCCGCCCGCCCGGACAACGGTCGGGTCGTCGACCCGGACGAGGTGAGCGTCGGGGTGGGCAGCGTCCGGTTCGGCACCTGGCGACAGGGCGCGGACCACGGCCTGGTGCTGTTCAACGCCCCGCCCGCGGAGTCCGACGAGCGCGGCGTCGCCGTCGCCCGGCAGGGCGGCGCGGTGGTGATCGTCGAGCGGGACCGCACCCGGCAGAGCGACCTGCGACGCCTGGTGGAGCGGCTGCGCGCCGCCGGGGTCACCCCGCTGGGCTTCGTGCTCACCCGAAACGGCCGGGCCTGAGCGTGTCGGTCACCCGCGCCCCGGCGACCGACCCGCCGCCCGGCGGCGCCCCCGTCGCCGTCGCCCCGGTGTCGCTGCCGGTGCCGCCCCGGCTGCCGCTCTGGCCCCTGTCCTTGATGTTCGGCCTGGTGCCGCTCTGGTGGCTGTTCGGTGCGTTCTACCTCGGTTGGCCGCTGCTGGGCGCTGTGCTGCTCGCGCTGCTGCTCACCCGGGGGCGGGTGCCGCTGCCGCCGGCGGCCGGGATCTGGCTGCTGTTCCTCGCCATCGTGGTGGTCAGCGCCACCCAACTGCCGTCGCCCGCCTCGCTGCTGACGTTCGCCCTGCGCCTGGCGTTCTACCTGACCGCGCTGGTGGTCGGCGTCTACGTCTACGTCGCCGCGCGGGAACGCACGAGCCTGGTGGCGGTGCTCAGCCCGCTGTGCGCGTTCTGGTTCGCGCTGGTGGCGCTCGGCTGGCTCGGGGTGCTGGTGCCCCGGCTGGCCATGGCCACCCCGATGGAGGTGCTGCTGCCCGCCGGGGTGGCCCGCACCCCGTTCATCCAGGACATGGTCCACCTGACCACGGCGGAGTACAGCGCCCGGTCGCTCAACCCGATCTACCGGCCGGCCGCGCCGTTCGCGTACACCAACAACTACGGCAGCGCGTACGCCATGACCCTGCCCTGCGTGGTGGCCTACACGATGCTGCGCCGGCGGGGTCTCCTGCGCTGGGCGCTCATCGCGTCGTTGCCGCTGTCGCTCGCGCCGGCGTTCCTCACGCTCAACCGGGCGATGTTCCTCAGCCTCGGCGCCGGGCTGGCGGTGCTCGGGCTGCGGGCCAGCCTGCGCGGCAACGTCCGGGTGGCCGCGTCCATCGTCGGCGTGGTGGTGATCGGCGCGTTGGCCACAGTGTTCATTCCCATCACCGAGCTGATCAACAAGCGGGTCGACTCCAGCGACACCAACACCGACCGGCTCTCGCTCTACAGCGAGGTGATCCGCCGGGTGCAGGAGTCGCCGTGGTTGGGCTACGGCGCGCCGGTGAACGTCGACACCGTGTCGGCGGACGCGCCGATCGGCACCCAGGGGCAGCTCTGGATGGTGCTGTTCAGTCATGGCGTACCAGCGCTCGTCTGTTTCCTCGCCTGGTTCGTCGCCGCCGCGGTGATCTGCGCGCGGGCGACCTCGGCGGCCGGGCAGTGGCTGTCGGTGGTGCCGGTGGTCTGCCTGGTGCAGGTCCCGTTCTACGGCATGGCGAACCAGAACCTGGCCGTCGCGTTCTTCGCGGTCGGGTTCGCGATGGCGCTCACCGAACGGGAACGCGCGACCGGGCCGCCCCGGGTGGCCGGGTGGCCGGCACCCGCCGTGGCGGTGCCGGCATGACCGCCGCGACCCGACCGCCGGCCGACCCGGAACACCCGACGCCGGTGCCCGCCGGTCCGGACCAGCCGGTCGCGGGCGCGACCGCGGGCGCGACCGAGACCCGACGCAGCGCGCGCAGTGGCGTGGCCGGGCTGCTCGGCGCGGCCACCAGCGGCCTGTTCGGCTTCGTGCTGGCCGTGGTGATCACCCGGGGGTACGGCACGGCTGGCGCGGGCGCGTTCTTCGCGGCGATCGGGGTGGTCACCGTGGCCACCGCGATCTGCACCCTCGGCGCGGAGACCGGCCTGATGTGGTCGCTGCCCCGCCGTACCACCGGCGCGCGCGGGGACGCGGCCCGGGTGCTTCCGGTGGCGCTGATCCCGCCGCTGCTGGCCGGGTTCGTGGTCGCCGGAGCCGGCGTGCTGGCCGCCGACGCGCTCGCGCCCCGGCTGTTGCGTGGCTCCGGTACGGCCGCCGAGGCGCTGCTCACCGTCACGTTCGCGGCGGTGCCGGTGGTGGTCGCCATGACCCTCCTGCTGGCCGCGTTGCGTTGTGTGCGGTCCATCCGGGCGTACGTCGGGGTGCAGTTCCTCCTGCTGCCGGTCGCCCGGCCGGTGCTGGTCGGCGCGGCCGCGCTGGCCGGCGGAGGTCTGCTCGCCGGCATGACCGGCTGGTTGGTGCCGGCGGCGTTGGCGCTGCTGGTCTGCCTCGTCCTCGTGGCCGGTCCGCTCGGGCTGCGCCGGGGCGCGGTGCTGCGGCCGAGCCCGAGCGACTGGTCGACGTTCTGGCGCTTCGCGTTGCCCCGGGCCGCGTCGGCGGCCATCGACGCGGGCAGCATGTGGGTGGGTGTGCTGCTCACCTCGGTGTTGGCCGGGCCGGCGGACGCCGGCGTGTTCGGCGCGGTCGGCCGGTACGTGCTGGCCGGCCAGCTCGCCATGCAGGGGTTGCGGGTGGCGGTGTCGCCGCAGTTGTCCCGGCTGCTCGGGCGCGGCGAGCGGGCCGCGGCGGCCGCCGTGCACCGGCAGCTGACCGTCTGGGGTCTGGTGCTGTCCTGGCCGGTGTACCTGCTGCTGGCGGTGTTCGCGTTGGCCTTCCTTCAGTTGTTCGGGCCGGAGTTCACCGCCGGTGTGCCGGCGATGACAGTGCTCGCGCTGGCGATGCTCGTCAACACCGGGGTCGGCAACGTGCAGAGCCTGCTGCTGATGGGCGGGCGCAGTGGTCTGCACCTGGTGGCCACCGTGGCCGGGTTGACGGTGACCGTCTCGCTGGGCCTGTGGCTGATCCCCGGTCACGGCGCCACGGGCGCGGCGGTGGCCTGGGCCGCGGGCATCGCCACCGAGAACCTCACCGCCGCCGGGTTCGCCCGGGCGGTGGTCCGGGAGCCACTGTTCGACGCCGCGACGGTGCGTGCCGCGGCGGCCACGGCCACCGGGGTGGGCCTGGCCGCCGGTGCCGGTGTGCTGGCGGGCGGACGCGGCCTACCGGGCCTGGCGGTGGCGCTGGGTGTACTACTGGCCGGCTGCGTCGGCATGTTGACGTTGCCCCGGGTGCGCGCCGGCATCCGGGGGACCATGAGGCAGGTCCGTGGACGGGACGACGCGGCCGTGGCCGCCGATCCCGGCCCGGCATCGACGAGAGGCAGGTGAGGTCCGTCGTGGCGTCCATCCGTGACCGGGTCAAGCAGTTGGTCCCGACCCAGGTGACCGTGCGGGTGAAGGAGTCCCTGGTGGACTACGGGGTCCGCACGAGTGACCGGCGGCCCCTGCCGGACTTCCTGATCATCGGCACGAAACGGGGCGGCACCACCTCCCTGTGGAACTACCTCATCCAGCACCCGCTGGTGCCCCGCCTCTTTCCGGCCTGGAACACCAAGTCGGCGCACTACTTCGAGGAGCACTGGGGGCGCGGCGAGGCGTGGTACCGCTCGCACTTCCCGACGCAGCGTCACCGTGACGCCCTGTCCAAGCGGCACGGCGGGCCGGTCCGGGTCGGCGAGGCCGCACCGCTGTACATGTTCCACCCGCTCGCCGCCCAGCGGGTCGCCGCGCTGCTGCCGGCGGTGAAGCTGATCGTGCTCCTGCGCGACCCGGTGGAGCGGGCGTACTCGCACTGGAAGGAGCGCCGCACGCACGGCATCGAGCCGCTGGACTTCGCCGACGCGCTGGCCGCCGAGCCGGAGCGGACGGCGGGGGAGCGGGAACGGTTGATCGCCGAGCCGGAGTCGTTCAGCGAGGCGTACGACTGGTACACGTACCGGGCCCGGGGGCGCTACCTGGAGCACCTGGAGCCGTGGTTGGAGCGTTTCGACAGGCAGCAGATCCTCTTCCTGCCCAGTGAGGACCTCTACCGGGACTCCCGCGCGACCTACCGGCGCACCCTCGACTTCCTCGGGCTGCCCGCGTACGACCTGCCGCACTTCAAGGTCTACAACGACCGGCGCTCGGCGCCGCTGGAGCCGGCGGTGCGCGCGGAGCTGACCGACTACTACCGGCCGCACAACGACGCGCTGCGCCAGCGGCTCGGGCTGGACCTCGACTGGGCGGACCGGCCGGCGTGACGACACGGGTCGGCTCGGCCACGGACCCGCGGTCGCGGGTGGACGGCCTGGGCTGGGTGAGTCGCGCGGTCTTCCCCGACGAGCGGGTCAACCTGACCGTGGGCGGTGGCGCACCGCCCGGTCACCGGGCGGTGGCCCGGTACGCGGTGGTGCCGTCGGTCGCCCGGGCCCGGTTCCTGGTGCCGTTGGGCGCGCCCGCGGCCGGGGCGGCGTCGCTGCTGGCGTACAACGCCCTGCGACCACCGAAGGTGCGCGCGTTGCGGGCGGTGCTCGGCGGGCTGGCCCGGCTCGGTGCGGTGGGGCTCGCGCCCTTTCCGACGTTGACCGTCTCGGTGCCCGCCGGGGCGGTGGCCGCGGAGTTGCTGCTGACCGAGCGACTCGCGGCCGAGTTGGGCGGCACGCCGCTGCTGGCCGCGTGCGGGGTCCGACCACCCGACCCGAACGTCAAGCCCACCCTGCAACTCTTCAGCGCTGACGGCCGACCGCGCGGCTACGCGAAGATCGGCTGGAACGACGCGACCCGCGCGTTGGTCACCGCCGAGGCGGCGGCGCTGCGCGCGTTGGGCGCGGTGGCCGGCGTCGCCGACCACCCGACGCCGCCGAGGCTGCTCACCGAGACGACGTGGGCGGGCCAGGTGGTCGCGGTGATCGAGCCGCTGCCCCCGGCGGTACGCGGCGTGCCGGTCGACGACGCCCCCCGGATCGCGGCGCTGCTCGCGGTCGCCCGACGCGGCGGCCCGGCGGACCCGCCCCGAACACTCGCCGGGTCGACCTTCCTGTCCCGGCTGGCCGGGCAGGCCGACCGGGCCGCCGCGGCCGGGGAGAGCGGTGCGCGGGCGGTGGCCGCGGTCGCCGCGCTGGCTCGCCGGCACGGCGACACAGCTGTCGAGTTCGGCCACTGGCATGGTGACTGGGTGCCGTGGAACCTGGGCCAGCACGACGGCGGGTTGGTCGCCTGGGACTGGGAGCACAGCGCGGCGGACGTGCCGGTCGGCTTCGACCTGGCGCACGACGCGTTCCAACGAGCCCTGGTGCTGCGGGGCGAGTCGGCGGCCGTCGCGGCGTCGGCCGTCGACACGTACCTGGACCGGCACGGCGGCCGACTCGGCCTTGGCGCGGCACAGCGCCGGCTGGTCGCCGACGCGTACCTGGTGGAGATGTGGTTGCGGACCTGGCGGCTGGCCGACGCGGGCGCGGGCTGGAACGCCGCGCTGCATCCCGCACTCTTGGACGTCATCGAGAAAAGACATAGCGGCTGATCCGGAGGAATCGCGGTGCCGGTGGCGCCGCAGAGTGACGACAAAAACGCAGGTGGTGATGACGATCGATGAAGTTCGGACGTTCGACGTGCAGGACCGTCCGACATGGAGATCGATGTCTCGTCCGATCACGCTATTCAACGACCACAGAACGTGTGATCTGCTTCTGCGTGGCGTGAACTGGAATTCCAAGCGAACTTGTGGGGAGTCGCGTGGACACGAAGAACGACGACGATGCCGCGCCAGTGCTCCTGCTGGTCGGCTCCAGCGGTGGCCATCTGGCCCAACTACTCGCCCTGCGGCCCTGGTACGAACAGTGGCGGCGCTGCTGGGTCACCTTCGACACACCGGAGGCAGTGTCCCTGCTGACCGGCGAGGATCTGGTGCCTGCGCACCACCCGACCACCCGTAACGTACCGAACCTGCTGCGCAACGCACGGTTGGCCTGGCGGGTGCTGCGGGCACGGCGGGTCGCCGCGGTGGTCACCACCGGCGCCGGGGTGGCGGTGCCGTTCGTGGTGCTGGCCCGGCTCTGGCGCATCCCGACCGTCTACATCGAGGTGTACGACCGGATCGACACCCCGACGCTCACCGCCCGGCTCTGCCGGCCGTTCCTGTCCGCGATGCTCGTGCAGTGGGACGAACAGCGCCGGCAGTATCCCGAGGCGACTGTCGTCGGGACACTCCTGTGACCGGGGAGGCCGGCACCGCCCGGCGTCCGCAACCCCGGTCGTCCGACGAGGAGGCCCGGCTGTCGCGCCAGCGCGACACCCCGGCCGGCCAGCTCCGGCTGCTGGTCGCGGTCGGCACCGACAAGCACCCCTTCGACCGGCTCGTCGACTGGCTGGCGCAGTGGCACCAGCAGGCAGGTGACCCGATCGGGCTGACGCTGCAACACGGGCACACCACCGCTCCGCACCTGCCCGGCGCGGTGGCGTTCCTCGGTCACGACGCGCTGCAACAGGCGATGGACGAGGCCGACCTGGTGGTCTGTCACGGCGGCCCGGCGACCATCCTGGAGGCACGCCGGCACGGCCACCTGCCCATCGTGGTGCCCCGCGACCCGGCCCGCGGCGAGCACGTCGACGACCACCAGCTCCTCTTCGCCCGCCGGCTCGGCGCCGCCGGCCTGGTGGCCCTCTGCGAGACCCGGGAGGCGCTGCACGACGCGTTGGCCGAGGGGCTGGCCGACCCGTCCCGGTACGCGGTGGCCGCCGACCCGGCGGCGCACGAGGCACGACGGGCGGCGGTGGCCCGGGTCGGGCGGATCGTCGACGAGCTGGTGGCCCGTTCGACCCCGCGCCCACACCGGCGGCGGGCCTGGTCCCGGCCGCGCCGGGGTGCGAAGGAGATCCGATGACCCACCAGCCGAGCGTCAGCGTCGTGGTGCCCACCCGGGACCGCCCCGAGCTGCTGCGGTCCGCGGTGCGCGCGATCCTGGCACAGGAGTACCCGGGCCGGATCGAGGTCGTGGTGGTGTTCGACAGGTCCGTGCCGGACGAGTCGCTGACCGAGCTGGGGGACGGCCCGGCCCGCGCGGTGCGGGTGATCGGCAACACCCGTACCCCGGGGTTGGCCGGCGCCCGCAACAGCGGCACCCTCGCCGCCGAGGGTGAGCTTGTCGCGTTCTGCGACGACGACGACGAGTGGCTGGCCGGCAAGCTGGCCGTGCAGGTCGACGCGTTGGCCGCCGATCCGGGTGCCGAGTTCGTCTGTTGCGGCATCCGGGTCAGCTATGACGGGCACACCGTCGACCGGGTGCTGGACATGGACCGGATCACCCTGGACGACCTGCTGCGTGACCGGTTGACGGAGCTGCACCCGTCGACCTTCCTGATGCGCGCCAGCGCGCTGCGGGACGGGTTCGGGCTTGTCGACGAGGAGATCCCGGGCAGCTACGCGGAGGACTACGAGTTCCTGCTCCGGGCCGCACGCAGCGCGCCGCTGATCAACCTGCGGACACCCTCGGTGCTGGTGCGCTGGCACAAGCGCTCGTACTTCTCACAGCGCTGGGACACCATCTCCGAGGCGTTGCAGTGGCTGTTGCGGCGCTACCCCGAGTTCGACAGCCAACCGGCCGGTGCGGCCCGGGTGACCGGGCAGATCGCGTTCGCCCAGGCCGCGTCCGGCGACCGTCGGGGCGCGCTGCGGTGGGCCCGGCGCACCCTGCGGAGTAATCCCCGCGAGCCGCGCGCCTATCTGGCCCTCGCCGTCGCCGGTCGGGTGGTCCGGGCCGACGCGGTGCTGCGCACCCTGCACAAGCGGGGCCGGGGGATCTGACCTGCCGCCGGTGCCCGGGCGACCGGGCACCGGCGTCCGCAGGGCGGGACGCGGTGGGCAGCGTGCCGGGTCGGTGGCGCGCCGTGACAGACTGATCGCTGTGTTGCGTTGGCTGACTGCAGGTGAATCGCACGGTCCCGCCCTCGTCGCGATGATGGAGGGGGTGCCGGCCGGCATCGAGGTGACCACCACCGTGATCGCCGACGAGCTGGCCCGCCGGCGACTGGGCTACGGCCGGGGTGCGCGGATGTCGTTCGAGCGGGACGAGATCGAGGTGCTCGGCGGCCTGCGCCACGGTGTCACCCTGGGCAGCCCGGTGGCGATCCGGGTCGGCAACTCCGAGTGGCCGAAGTGGCAGACCGTCATGGCCGCCGACCCGGTCGACCCCGACGAGCTGGCCCGGCAGGCCCGCAACGCCCCGCTGACCCGCCCCCGGCCGGGCCACGCCGACCTGGCCGGCATGCAGAAGTACGGCCACACCGACGCCCGGCCGATCCTGGAACGCGCCAGCGCCCGGGAGACCGCCGCCCGGGTGGCCGTCGGCGCGGTCGCCAAGGCGCTGATCCGACAGGCGCTCGGCATCGAAATCGTCTCGCACGTCATCGAGCTGGGCCCGGTGGCCGCGAAGCCCGGGCTGCGTCCCGTCCCGTCCGATGCCGACCGCATCGACGCGGACCCGCTGCGCTGCCTCGACCCGGAGGCCAGCGCCCTCATGGTCGCCGAGGTCGACGCCGCGAAGAAGGCCGCCGACACGCTCGGGGGCGTGGTCGAGGTGCTGGCGTACGGGGTGCCGCCGGGGTTGGGCAGCCACGTGCAGTGGGACCGCAAGCTCGACGCCCGACTGGCCACCGCGCTGATGTCCATCCAGGCCATCAAGGGCGTGGAGATCGGCGACGGCTGGCAGCAGGCCCGGTCCCGGGGCTCGGAGGCGCACGACGAGATCATTCCGTCGGCGACCGGTGTCCGCCGGGTCACCGACCGGGCCGGCGGGCTGGAGGGTGGCATCACCACCGGTGAGCCGCTGCGAGTCCGTGCCGCGATGAAGCCGATCTCCTCACTGAACCGGGCGCTGGCGACCGTGGACATCACCACCGGCGAGCCGGCCACCGCGATCAACCAGCGTTCCGACGTCTGCGCGGTGCCCGCCGCGGCGGTGGTCGCCGAGGCGATGGTGGCGCTGGTGCTCGCCGAGGCGGCCACCGAGAAGTTCGGCGGCGACTCGATCGCCGAGATCCGCCGCAACCTCGCCGCCTACCTCGACGCCCTGGTGATCCGCTGATGGCACCGGTCGTCGTGCTGGTCGGCGCGCCGGGCTGTGGCAAGACCACCGTGGGCCGGGCGCTCGCCGGCACCCTCGGGGTGGAGTTCCGCGACACCGACCTCGACATCGAACAGTTGGCCGGCAAACCGATCCCGGAGATCTTCATCGACGAGGGCGAGGCCCACTTCCGTACCCTGGAGCGGGCCGCGGTGGCCGCGGGGCTGGCCTCCGGCACCGGTGTGCTCGCCCTCGGCGGCGGCGCGGTGCTGGCCGAGGAGACCCGGGCCGCCCTGGTCGGGCACCGGGTGGTGTACCTCTCGGTCGAGTTGCCGGACGCGGTGAAGCGCGTCGGGCTCGGCGCTGGCCGGCCGCTGCTGGCGATCAACCCGAGGGCCACGCTCAAGCACCTGTTGGACCAGCGCCGGCCCCTCTACGTCGAGGTGGCGACCGAGACGGTGGTCACCGACGGCAAGGCCCCGGCGCAGGTGGTCGCCGAGGTAGCCGCCGTGCTCCCCCACTGACGCCACCGGGCCCTGCCGGGGGGTTGCTCAGCCTCGGGCGGCGGCGTCGAGCAACTCGGCCAGGGCCTTCGGCTCGCTGAGCATCGGCCAGTGCCCGGTGGGCAGCTCGAACAGCTGCCCGTCGGCCAACCCGGTGAAGAACGGGTGCCCCTCGCCGATCAGCTGCCGCACCACGCTGAGCGGGAAGGTGCTGGCGACCAGCGCGGTCGGCACCGGGCGCCCACCGGTGCGACGCACCGGGTCGGTGGCCGCCGCCAGCGGCTGCGGGGTGGCCCGGGCCCGCAGCAGGGCCAGCGTCGGCTCGTCCAGACCGGCCAGGTTGGTGGGGTCGGCAGCCGGGTCCCACGCTGGCGGCGGCAGCAGGTGACCGGTGCCGATCGCGGCGCGTAGCCGCTGCTGCTCCTCCGGTGGCAGCGTGTCGAACTGCGCGACGCCGTCCGGCAACGGCCCACTCTCCACATAGATCACCCGGCCGATCCGGTCCGGGATGCGGTCCGCCGCCTGGGCTGCCGGCATCCCGCCGCCCGAGTGGCCGACCAGCAGCACGTCGCGCAGATCCTCGACCTCGATCAGCCGGACGATGTCGGTGGTGTGCGTCTCCAGGCCGATCTCCGGCCCGGCGAGATGGTGGCGTTCGGCCACCCCGGTCAGTGTCATCGGGTGGACCTCGTGCCCCTGCGCGCGCAGCGCCGAGGTCACCTCCCGCCACGCCCACGCGCCCAACCAGAACCCCGGTACCAGCACGAACGTCGCCATCTGTCGCTCCTTCTCTCGGCTACCGGAATGACCGTACGATCGCAACCGGACAGAATCCGCCCGGTTTGAAGGAGTGCTCTGTGTCACATCCCGCCGGCCGGGTGCTGGCCCTGCTCGAACTGCTGCAGACCCGGCACCGGTCGACGGCCGTCGAGCTCGCCGGCCTGCTCGGCGTGGACGAGCGGACCGTGCGCCGGTACGCCGCCACCCTTGTGGAGTTGGGCATCCCCGTCATCGCCGACCGGGGCCGCTACGGCGGCTACCGGCTGCACTCCGGCTACAAGCTGCCGCCACTGATGCTCACCGACGACGAGGCGCTGGCGGTGCTGCTCGGCCTGGTCGTCGCCGAACGGGTCGGGCTGGCCACCGAGCTGCCGGGCACCGCCACCGCGCTGGCCAAGATCCGCCGGGTGTTGCCGGTGCCGCTGGCCGACCGGCTGACCGCCGTGCAGGAACACCTCGGGTTCACCCTGCGGCGCACGGAGCCGGAACGGGGGCCGGCGTCGGGCACCCTGCTCACCCTGGCCGCCGCCACCCGGCACCGGCAGCGGGTGGCACTGGACTACCGCTCCTGGCGGGGCGAGCAGTCGCGCCGTGAGCTCGACCCGTACGGGCTGGTCTTCCACGCCGGCCGCTGGTACGTCACCGGCCACGACCACCGGCGCGGGGAGGTCCGCACCTTCCGGCTGGACCGGATCGGCACCGTGACCCCCACGTCGGCGACGTTCACCGTGCCGGACGGCTTCGACCCGGTGGCCCGGGTGACCAGGTCGCTGGCCGGCGTGCCGTACACGCACGAGGTCGAGGTGCTGCTGGAGACCGACCTGGTCGCCGCCCAGCGCCGCATCCCGCCCAGCGTGGCGGAGTTGACCGCCACCACCGACGGGGTGCTGCTGCGGGCCCGGGCGGAGAGCCTGCCCGGCATGGCCGCGCTGCTCGCCGGGATGGGTTGTCCGTTCACCGTGCGGCACCCGGAGGCACTGCGTGCCGCGGTGGCCGAGCACGCCCGCCTGCTCGCCGACTGGGCGACCCGACCAGCAGGTGGGCAGACGCCGTTGCCGCGCCGTCCGCTCGACTAGGCTGCCGGCGATGGACGAGGTGACCCGGATTCCGGTCGGCGGCGATCGGCCGTACGACGTGTTGGTGGGACGTGACCTGCTGGGCGCGTTGCCCGGCCTGCTGCCCGGCGCGACCCGGGCGGCGGTGCTGCACACGCCCCCTCTGAAGGCTCTCGCGGACGCGCTCGGCGAGCGACTGCGCGCGGCCGGCGTCGAGCCGTTGCCGATCGAGGTGCCCGACGCCGAGTCGGGCAAACAGATCGACGTGGCCGCCGCCTGTTGGGACCGGCTCGGGGCGGCCGGCTTCACCCGTACCGACGCGGTGGTCGGGGTGGGCGGCGGCGCGGTCACCGACCTGGCCGGCTTCGTCGCGGCCTGCTGGTTGCGCGGGGTGCGTTGGGTGCCGGTGGCGACCTCGCTGTTGGGCATGGTGGACGCGGCGGTGGGCGGCAAGACCGGCATCAACACGGCCGCCGGCAAGAACCTGGTGGGCGCCTTCCACCCGCCGGTCGGTGTGCTGGCGGACCTGGCCACCCTGGACAGCCTGCCCGCGGTCGACCTGGCGGCCGGGCTCGCCGAGGTGGTCAAGTGCGGGTTCATCGCCGATCCGGCGATCCTGGACCTCGTCGAGCGCGACCCGGTGGCCGCCACCGACGTGCGCGGGCCGGCGACGCGGGAGCTGATCGAGCGGGCGATCCGGGTCAAGGCCGACGTGGTCGCGGGCGACCTGCGTGAGTCGGGCGTACGGGAGGTGCTCAACTACGGCCACACCCTCGCCCACGCGATCGAGCGGAACGAGGGCTACCGCTGGCGCCACGGTCACGCCGTCGCGGTCGGTCTGGTCTACGCGGCCGCGCTGGCCCGGCTCGCGGGCCGGCTGGACCCGCCGACCGCCGACCGGCACCGGGCCACGTTGAGCACGCTGGGCCTGCCGGTGAGCTACCCGGCCGACGCCTGGCCGCGGCTGCTGGCCGCGATGCGGGTGGACAAGAAGGCACGGGGCAGCCGACTGCGCTTCGTGGTGCTCGACGGGCTGGCCCGCCCGGCGATGTTGGAGGGCCCGGACGACGCGCTGCTGGAGGCCGCCTACCGGGAGGTGTCCGCCTCGTGAGGGTGTACGTCCTCAACGGGCCGAACCTGGGCCGGTTGGGCACCCGGGAGCCGGCGGTGTACGGCTCGACAACCTACGCCGATCTGGTGGCGCTCTGCGAGAGCACCGGCCGGGAGTTGGGGCTGGACGTGACGGTCCGCCAGACCGACGCCGAGCACGAGTTGCTCGGCTGGCTGCACGCCGCCGCTGACGAGGGCGTCGCCGTGGTGCTCAACCCGGCCGCCTGGTCGCACTACTCGTACGCCGTGCGGGACGCGTGCGCCATGCTGCGGGGGCCGCTGGTGGAGGTGCACCTGTCCAACATCCATGCCCGCGAGGAGTTCCGGCACCACTCGGTGGTGTCCGCGGTGGCGACCGGGGTGATCTGTGGGCTCGGCGTGGACGGCTACCGCCTCGCTCTGCATCATCTGGCTGCGCTGGATCTGGCTGCGCTGGATTTGGCTGCGCCAGGCGACGGCAGCTGACAGCGGACCGTCACGGCGGCTTCGCACGTACTCCTGTTTCCCTGATCTCACACTGAGTGGCGACGGCCCCGGTCGATCCCGACCCACCGCCTCCCTTTGCTCTGCTGCCCTATCTGCACCACCCCGACTGAACTGCGCTTTCGCCCGACGATGCCCGCGGCGGTCGAGACCAGGACGGAACTCATCGTGACCGTCGCCTCGGCGGGTGCAGAGCAAAGGGTGTGGGCGGTGTGGGTGGGGTCTGTCCAGGCGGGTACGGAGGGTGCCGCACCCGGGCGAGGCCGTCGGTGCCGAGACGGTGGCGGCCAACCTCCGGCGCGGAGAGTAGACTTCCCAGGTCTGTCCGCCAATTGATGATCAAGGCAGGAAATGGCCTCCACCAACGACCTCAAAAACGGCCTGGTACTCAACCTTGACGGCGAGCTCTGGGCCGTCGTCGAGTTCCAGCACGTCAAGCCCGGTAAGGGTGGTGCCTTCGTGCGCACCACGCTGAAGAACGTGCTGTCCGGGAAGGTGGTCGACAAGACCTTCAACGCGGGCACCAAGGTCGAAACCGCGACCGTGGACAAGCGCACGATGCAGTACCTGTACGCCGACGGTGAGGACTTCGTCTTCATGGATCTGGAGACGTTCGACCAGATCACCGTGCTCGGCGGCACGGTCGGCGAGGCAGCCAACTACCTGCTGCCCGAGGCGGAGGCGACAGTCGCCCAGCACGAGGGTGTGCCGCTCTACATCGAGCTGCCCACCAGTGTCGTGCTGGAGGTCACCTACACCGAGCCGGGCCTGCAGGGCGATCGCTCGACCGGCGGCACCAAGCCGGCGACGGTGGAGACCGGCGCCACCGTGCCGGTGCCGCTGTTCATCACCACCGGTGAGAAGATCAAGGTCGACACCCGCGACGGCCGTTACCTCGGCCGCGCCTGATGGCTGAGGGTTCCAAGCAGCAGATGCCGGCGCGCCGCAAGGCGCGCAAGCGGGCGCTGGATGTCCTCTACGAGGCCGACCTGCGGGACAAGCCTCCGGTGGAGGTGCTGGCCGGCTACGTGCAGCGGATCGAGCAGCCCCGACCGGAGCACCTGGGCTACGCGGTCGGCCTGGTCGAGGGCGTCGCCGAGCACCTCAACCGGATCGACGAGCTGATCGCCAGCTACGCCGAGGGTTGGACGCTGGAACGGATGCCGGTCGTCGACCGTAATCTGGCCCGGATCGCCGTCTACGAGTTGCTCTACGTCGACGAGATCGACGACGCGGTGGCGATCAGTGAGGCCGTGGAGCTGGCCCGGCAGATGTCGACAGACGATTCGCCGCGCTTCCTCAACGGGGTGCTCGGCCGGATCGCCGAGTACGCCACCCGCTGACCGTCGCACCGCACGTCGTAACACGAAAGGGCCCGTGCCGATCGGCACGGGCCCTTTCGGTACAGCGACAGCTCAGGAGGCGAAGAACGCCCGCGGGTCGGCCACCAGCACACCGTGCTCGGTGAGCCGCTCGATCAGCCCCGACGGTGAGGCGTCGTAGACGATCGCGAGCGCCCGCAGGTCGTCGGCGCGGATGGAGAGCACCCGGCCGTTGTAGTCACCACGCTGCTGCTGGATGGCACGCGCGTAGCGGGCAACGTAGGCCAGGTCCTCGGAGGCCTCGTCGTAGAGCCGCTCCAGGTCCAGGACGATCTTGCTGGTGGGCTCGTGACGGACACCACTGCCGTCAGGCAGCAGCTCCGAGACGGGGACACGGTAGAACTCGGCCAACTCGGCCAGACGGGACACCGTCACGGCCCGGTCGCCGCGCTCGTACGAGCCGACCACCACGGCCTTCCACCGCCCATTCGACTTCTCCTCCACACCCTGCAGGGAGAGACCCTGCTGCTGGCGGATGGAGCGCAGGCGGGCGCCCAGAGACTTGGCGTATTCAGAGGGCATTCGGACACTCCCAGTGCTGCTCGGGGTTCTCCCGTCGATCGCTACGGAGCGTGACGGTACGGGGAATGCGACACCTGGTCAAGTGGTCGAGACCCGACCGTTGGGGAGCGTCCGGGAAGTTATCCCCTTTTCCTGGTCCTGATCCGGTGGTCAGCGGCCGCCGTCCATCGGCCCGGTGACCACTGGTAACGTGGCGTGAAGCCCCGGTCTGGTCCGCTGCGCGGTCCGGCCGGAGGTGCCCGACATCCTTTAACGACCCGTCCCGTGAGGCGGGGAAGGAGGTCCGCCGTGGCATACCCACCGGCTGCCCATCCGTCGCCACCGCGACAACCCTCGGTGAAGGTGATCCTCGCCAGCGCCGACGTGCAACGCGTGGTCGACCGCATCGCCCACCAGATCCTGGAGAAGACCCAGGGCGCCGCCAACACGGTGCTGCTCGGGATTCCCACCCGGGGCACCCCCCTCGCCCGGCGGCTCGCCGACCGGATCAGCACCTTCGAGGACGTCGCCGTTCCGGTCGGTGTGCTCGACATCACCCTGTACCGCGACGACCTTCGTCGGCACGCCACCCGCGCCGTGGGCCCGACCGAGCTGCCGTCCGGCGGGATCGACGGCAAGCGGGTCATCCTCGTCGACGACGTGCTCTTCTCCGGCCGCACCGTCCGGGCCGCGCTCGACGCGCTCAACGACGTGGGCCGCCCGGCGTCGGTGCAGCTCGCCGTCCTGGTCGACCGTGGCCACCGGGAGCTGCCGATCCGTGCCGACTACGTCGGCAAGAACATCCCGACCTCACTCGCCGAGAGCGTGAAGGTGACGTTCGCCGAGACCGACGGGACGGATGAGGTCAAGCTGTACGGGGGAACCGCCTCATGATCAAGCATTTGCTCTCCGGCGCCGACCTGGACGCCGACACCGCCACCGAGATCCTGGACACCGCCGCCGAGATGGCCACCGTCGCCGGCCGGGAGATCAAGAAGTTGCCCGCGCTGCGCGGCCGGACCGTGGTGAACCTCTTCTACGAGGACTCCACCCGTACCCGGATCTCCTTCGAGGCGGCGGCGAAGCGGCTCAGCGCCGACGTGATCAATTTTTCCGCGAAGGGGTCCAGCGTCACCAAGGGCGAGAGCCTGAAGGACACCGCGTTGACGCTGCAGGCCATGGGCGCGGACGCGGTGGTCGTCCGACACCCCGCCTCGGGTGCGCCGCACCGGCTGGCCAACTGGGTGGACGGGTCGGTGGTCAACGCCGGCGACGGCACCCACGAGCACCCCACCCAGGCGCTGCTGGACGCGTACACCATGCGCTCCCGGCTGGGCCGGCTCGCCGGCCTGTCGGTCGCGGTGGTCGGGGACGTGCTGCACTCCCGGGTGGCCCGCTCCAACGTGCTGCTGCTCTCCACCCTCGGCGCCAAGGTCACCCTGGTCGGCCCGCCGACGCTCATCCCGGTGGACATCGCGGGAGCCCTCGCCCCCGGCACCGACGTCTCCTACGACCTCGACTCCGTGCTGCCCAACATCGACGTGGTGATGATGTTGCGGGTGCAGCGGGAGCGGATGAACGACTCCTACTTCCCCTCCGCGCGCGAGTACGCCCGCCGCTACGGGCTGGACGGCCCGCGGATGCGCCGGCTGCCCGAACACGCGATCGTCATGCACCCCGGCCCGATGAACCGGGGGATGGAGATCACCCCCGAGGTCGCCGACTCACCCCGCTCCACAATCGTCGAACAGGTCACCAACGGGGTCTCCGTGCGGATGGCTGTTCTTTACCTGCTGCTCGGAGGGAACAACCGGTGAGCGCGTACCTGATCACCAGCGTGAGTGTCGTCGGCGCCGCGCCGACCGACCTGCTGATCCGCGACGGCGTGGTGGCCGAGGTCGGCCCCGGCCTGTCCGCGCCGGACGCCACAGTCGTCGACGGCACCGGCCTGGTCGCCCTGCCCGGCCTCGTCGACCTGCACACCCACCTGCGCGAGCCCGGCCGGGAGGACGCCGAGACCGTCGAGTCCGGTTCCCGCGCGGCGGCGCTCGGTGGCTACACCGCGGTCTGCGCGATGGCCAACACCTCCCCGGTCGCGGACACCGCCGGTGTGGTCGAGCAGGTCTGGCGGCTCGGCCGGGAGGCCGGCCTTGTCGACGTGCAGCCGATCGGCGCGGTCACCGTCGGGCTGGCCGGCGAGCGCCTGGCCGAGCTGGGCGCGATGGCCGACTCGGCGGCCCGGGTGCGGATCTTCTCCGACGACGGGCACTGCGTCGCCGACCCGAAGCTGATGCGCCGGGCCCTGGAGTACGTGAAGGCGTTCGACGGGATCATCGCCCAGCACGCCGAGGAGCCCCGGCTCACCGAGGGCGCCCAGATGCACGAGGGCGAGGTCTCCACCCGGCTCGGCCTGATCGGCTGGCCGGCGGTCGCCGAGGAGGCGATCATCGCCCGGGACGTGCTGCTCGCCGAGCACGTGGGCAGCCGACTGCACGTCTGCCACGTCTCCACCGCCGGCAGCGTCGAGGTGCTGCGCCAGGCAAAGGCCCGCGGGGTACGCGTCACCGCCGAGGTGACCCCGCACCACCTGCTGCTCACCGACGAAGTCGTGAGCGGGAGGAGTGAGCTTGCGAGCCCCGCACTCGCGAACAACTGGAGCCCAGCCGGAGTTTACGACCCGGTCTTCAAGGTGAACCCGCCGCTGCGGACGGCCGCGGACGTCGCCGCGTTGCGTGCCGCCCTCGCCGACGGGGTGATCGACGTGGTCGCCACCGACCACGCCCCGCACGCCGTGGAGGACAAGGAGTGCGAGTGGGCGTACGCCCGGCCGGGGATGCTCGGCCTGGAGACGGCCCTCTCCATCGCGCTGGACGTGCTCGGCCCGCAGTGGGATCTGATCGCGGAGCGGATGTCGCGCACCCCCGCCCGGATCGCCGGGCTCACCGGGCAGGGCGTCGACCCGGCGCCGGGTGTGCCGGCCAATCTGACCCTGATCGACCCGGCCGAGCGCCGCACCATCGACCCGGCGGAGCTGGCCAGTCGCAGTCGCAACACCCCGTACGCCCGCATGACGCTGCCGGGTCGCATCGTGGCGACCTTCCTGCGTGGCGAGCCGACGGTCCTGGACGGAAAGGCTGTCAAGTAATGGTCAAGCGCAGACCCGCAATCCTGGTGCTCGAGGACGGGCGCACGTTCCCCGGTGAGGCGTACGGCAGCGTCGGGGAGACCTTCGGCGAGGCGGTCTTCAACACCGGCATGACCGGTTACCAGGAGGCCCTGACCGACCCGTCCTACCACCGGCAGGTGGTGGTGCAGACCGCCCCGCACATCGGCAACACCGGCGTCAACGGCGAGGACGACGAGTCCGGCCGGATCTGGGTGGCGGGTTACGTCGTCCGCGACCCGGCCCGGATCGGCTCGAACTGGCGCGCCACCGGTGGTCTCGAGGACCGCCTCGCCACCGAGGGTGTGGTGGGCATCAGCGGGGTGGACACCCGGGCGCTGACCCGGCACCTGCGCGAGCGGGGCGCCATGCGGGTGGGCATCTCCAGCATCGACAACGACCCGCAGAGCCTGCTGGCCCGGGTCCGTCAGGCACCGCAGATGGTCGGCGCGGACCTGTCCGCCGAGGTGAGCACCGCCGAGCCGTACGTCGTCGAGGCTCTCGGCGAGCACCGGTTCACCGTTGCGGCACTGGACCTGGGCATCAAGCGCAACGTGCCGCGCCGGCTGGCCACCCGCGGGGTGACCACCCACGTGCTGCCCGCCTCGTCGAGCATCGAGCAGTTGCTCGCCACCGGCGCCGACGCGATCTTCCTGTCGCCCGGCCCGGGCGACCCGGCCACGGCCGACGCCCCGGTGGCGCTGGCCCGGGAGGCGCTGCGGCGGCAGGTGCCGCTGTTCGGCATCTGCTTCGGCAGCCAGATCCTCGGCCGGGCGCTCGGCTTCGGCACCTACAAGCTGGGCTACGGCCACCGGGGCATCAACCAGCCGGTGCTCGACCGGGCCACCGGCAAGGTCGAGGTGACAAGCCACAACCACGGCTTCGCGGTCAAGGTGCCGGGCGCGGGTGCTGGCGCGGTGGTTCCCGACCAGGTGATCGACACCGACTTCGGTGGTGTCCGGGTGTCGCACGTCTGCCTCAATGACAACGTGGTCGAAGGGCTGCGGGCCGTGGACGTGCCCGCCTTCACCGTCCAGTACCACCCGGAGGCGGCGGCCGGCCCGCACGACGCGGACTACCTCTTCGACCGTTTCGCCGATCTGATCGAGGGGCGCAGCAATGCCTAAGCGGACCGATCTCAAGCACATCCTCGTGATCGGCTCCGGGCCGATCGTCATCGGGCAGGCCTGCGAGTTCGACTACTCCGGCACCCAGGCGTGCCGGGTGCTGCGCAGTGAGGGGATCCGGGTCAGCCTGGTCAACTCCAACCCGGCGACGATCATGACGGACCCGGAGTTCGCCGACGCGACGTACGTCGAGCCGATCACCCCGGAGTTCGTGGAGTTGGTCATCGCCAAGGAGCGCCCGAACGCGATCCTGGCGACCCTCGGTGGGCAGACCGCGCTGAACACGGCAGTCGCCCTGCACGAGGCCGGCGTCCTGGAGAAGTACAACGTGGAGTTGATCGGCGCGAACATCGACGCCATCAACCGGGGCGAGGACCGGCAGCTGTTCAAGGAGATCGTGGCGAAGGCCGGCGTACGCCTGGGCGTCGAGGACCCGACCGGGCTGGTGCCCCGCTCCCGGGTCTGCCACTCGATGGACGAGGTCGAGGCGACAGTCGCCGAGCTGGGTCTGCCGGTGGTGATCCGGCCGTCGTTCACCATGGGCGGCCTGGGCTCCGGCATGGCGCACACCCCGGAGGACCTGGCCCGCATCGCCGGCGACGGCCTGGCCGCCAGCCCGGTGCACGAGGTGCTCATCGAGGAGAGCGTGCTCGGCTGGAAGGAGTACGAACTCGAGCTGATGCGCGACCGGCACGACAACGTGGTGGTCGTCTGCTCGATCGAGAACATCGACCCGATGGGTGTGCACACCGGCGACAGCGTCACCGTGGCCCCGGCCATGACGCTCACCGACCGGGAGTACCAGCGCCTGCGGGACCTGGGCATCGCGGTGTTGCGCGAGGTCGGGGTGGACACCGGCGGCTGCAACATCCAGTTCGCGGTCAACCCGGTCGACGGCCGGATCGTCGTGATCGAGATGAACCCGCGGGTGTCGCGCTCCTCGGCGCTGGCCTCCAAGGCGACCGGCTTCCCGATCGCGAAGATCGCCGCGAAGCTGGCCATCGGTTACACCCTCGACGAGATCCCCAACGACATCACGTTGAAGACCCCGGCGGCGTTCGAGCCGACCCTGGACTACGTGGTGGTGAAGATCCCCCGGTTCGCGTTCGAGAAGTTCCCCGGCGCGGACCCGGAGCTGACCACCACGATGAAGTCGGTGGGCGAGGCGATGAGTCTCGGGCGTAACTTCACCGAGGCGCTGAACAAGGCGATGCGCTCGATGGAGACCCGATCATCTGGTTTCTGGACCACTCCAGACCCGGCGGGCGTCACCCTGGCGGACACCCTCGCCGCGCTACGGATCCCGCACGACGGCCGGCTGTACACGGTGGAGCGGGCGCTGCGCCTCGGGGCGTCGATCGCCGAGGTGGCCGAGGCGTCCGGCGGGATCGACCCGTGGTTCCTGGACCAGATCGCCGCGCTGATCGAGCTGCGCGCCGAGATCGTCGACGCGCCGGTGCTCGACGCCGAGCTGCTGCACCGGGCCAAGCGGGCCGGTCTGTCCGACCGGCAGCTCGCCGCGCTGCGCCCGGAGCTGGCCGCCGAGGACGGCGTCCGCACCCTGCGGCACCGCCTCGACGTACGCCCGGTCTACAAGACGGTGGACACCTGCGCGGCCGAGTTCGAGGCGACCACGCCGTACCACTACTCGACGTACGACCTGGAGACCGAGGTCGTGCCGTCGGACCGGCCGAAGGTGCTGATCCTGGGCTCCGGCCCGAACCGGATCGGGCAGGGCATCGAGTTCGACTACTCCTGCGTGCACGCGGTGCAGGCGTTGCGGGCGGCCGGCTACGAGACCGTCATGGTCAACTGCAACCCGGAGACGGTCTCCACCGACTACGACACCGCCGACCGGCTCTACTTCGAGCCGCTGACCTTCGAGGACGTGCTGGAGGTCTGGCACGCCGAGGACTCGTCCGGCCGGGCGGCCGGCGGGCCGGGTGTGGTCGGGGTGGTCGTGCAGCTCGGCGGGCAGACCCCGCTGGGGTTGGCGCAGCGGCTCAAGAACGCCGGTGTGCCGATCGTCGGCACCTCCCCGGAGTCGATCCACCTGGCCGAGGAGCGCGGCGCGTTCGGCGCGGTGCTGGCCCGGGCCGGGCTGCGCGCGCCGGCGCACGGCATGGCCACGTCCTACGACGAGGCCAAGACGATCGCCGACGAGATCGGTTACCCGGTGCTGGTCCGGCCGTCGTACGTGCTGGGCGGGCGGGGCATGGAGATCGTCTACGACGACCCGACGCTGCGCGACTACATCGGTCGGGCCACCGACATCTCCCCGGATCACCCGGTGCTGGTGGACCGGTTCCTCGACGACGCCATCGAGATCGACGTGGACGCGCTGTGCGACGCCGACGGCGAGGTCTACATCGGCGGCGTGATGGAGCACATCGAGGAGGCCGGTATCCACTCCGGCGACTCGTCCTGCGCGCTGCCGCCGATCACCCTCGCGGGCTCGCACCTGGCCGAGGTGCGCCGCTACACCGAGGCCATCGCCCGTGGCGTCGGCGTCCGGGGCCTGCTCAACGTGCAGTACGCGCTCAAGGACGACGTGCTCTACGTGCTGGAGGCCAACCCGCGGGCGTCACGGACCGTGCCGTTCGTCTCCAAGGCGACGGCGGTGCCGCTGGCCAAGGCGGCGGCCCGGATCGCCCTCGGCGCGCGCATCGCCGAGCTGCGGGCCGAGGGCCTGTTGCCGGCGACCGGGGACGGGGGCACGATGCCCGCCGACGCGCCGGTCGCGGTCAAGGAGGCGGTGCTGCCGTTCAAGCGCTTCCGCACCCGGGCCGGCAAGGGGATCGACTCGCTGCTCGGGCCGGAGATGAAGTCGACAGGCGAGGTGATGGGCATCGACACGAACTTCGGGCACGCCTTCGCCAAGAGCCAGTCGGCCGCGTACGGCTCGCTGCCGACCGAGGGGAAGATCTTCGTGTCGGTGGCGAACCGCGACAAGCGCGGCATGATCTTCCCGATCAAGCGGCTGGCCGATCTGGGCTTCGAGATCGTGGCGACCGCCGGCACGGCCGAGGTGCTGCGTCGACACGGCATCGCCTGTGAGCAGATCCGCAAGCACTACCAGGCTGGCGAGGGTGACGACGCGGTGTCGCTGATCGGTGGCGGCCAGGTGGCCCTGGTGATCAACACGCCGCAGGGCTCGGGTGCCAGTGCCCGCTCCGACGGCTACGAGATCCGCAGCGCGGCGGTCACCGCCGACATCCCCTGCATCACCACGGTTCCCGGCGCCGCCGCGGCCGTGATGGGCATCGAGGCGCGGATCCGCGGTGACATGCAGGTCCGCCCCCTGCAGGACCTGCACGCCACCCTGCGGGCGGCCCAGTGACCCTGTTCGAGCGGGTGGTACGGCCCCAGTTGTTCCGGCTCGGGGGTGGGGACGCCGAGGTGGCGCACGAGTGGACACTGCGGCGGTTGAGCGCGCTGTCGCGGCGTCCGGTTGCGCTGGCGGCGCTGCGGGCCCGCTACGCGATCGACGCGCCACGCACGGTGTTCGGGGTGCGCTTCCCCAACCCGGTCGGGCTGGCCGCGGGAATGGACAAGGACGGCGCGGCGCTGCCGGCCTGGCCGGCCCTCGGCTTCGGTTTCGTCGAGGTTGGCACGGTCACGGCGCACGCCCAGCCGGGCAACCCACGGCCACGGCTGTTCCGTCTGCCGGCCAGCGAGGCCGTGGTCAACCGGATGGGCTTCAACAATGCCGGGGCCGCCGCGCTGGCGGCCCGGCTGGCGGCGCTGCCCCGCCCGCTCGGGGTGCCGCTGGGCATCTCGCTGGGCAAGTCCAAGGTGACCCCGCTCGACGAGGCGGTCGAGGACTACCTCACCTCGTACCGGGCGCTTCGCGGCCACGGCGACTACTTCGCGGTCAACGTGTCCTCACCGAACACTCCAGGGCTGCGCTCGTTGCAGGACCGTGCCCACCTGGACGCGCTGCTCGGCGCGCTGGTGGGGGAGAAGCCGGTGCTGGTCAAGATCGCGCCCGATCTGACCGAGGCGGCGATCGCCGAGTTGCTGGAGGTCTGCCTGGCCCGTGGGGCCGCCGGGGTGATCGCCACCAACACCACGCTGTCGCGTGCCGGGCTGGCCACTGTGGACGCCGAACGCGGCGCCCAGCCGGGTGGTCTCTCCGGTCGGCCGCTCACCGGGAGGGCTCGGGAGGTGGTCGACTTCGTCCACTCCGAGACCGGTGGCCGGCTGCCGGTCATCGGTGTCGGCGGTGTGCTGGACCCGGACGACGCGGCGCGGATGTTCGACGCCGGCGCCGCCCTGGTGCAGCTCTACACCGGCTTCATCTACCGGGGTCCGGCCCTGGTCCGCGCCGCAGCCCGCGCCGCCGCCCGCGCGACTGCCACGTCGCAGGCACCGGACCCCGTCGCGGGACGGTGAGCGCCTCCGGCCCGGTGCTGGCCCGGCGCGGCCGGATGCCGGGTCCGCGCCGGGCCGAGGAGCACATGCCCACTGTTGCCCCTTTGCTCTGCACCCGTGGCTGCACCACCCGGAGCGCGACGCCCGGCCACCGGGTGTCGCATCCGCGGGTGCAGAGCAAAGGCGGCCGTGGTGGTGCTGGTGGTGGTGGAGGAGGGGTTGGACCCCGCTGCCGGACGTCCGCCGTCCGGACCGCTTGAGGCGCAGAGGAGTACGTGTGACACCCGAGGAGATCCTGACCGCCGATCGGGCGCACGTCTGGCATCCGTACGCCGCGCTGCCGCCGACGAACCCGCCGTACGTGGTGGAGAGCGCCGCGGGGGTGCGGCTGCGGCTGGCCGACGGGCGGGAGCTGGTGGACGCGATGTCGTCCTGGTGGGCGGCGATCCACGGCTACCGGCACCCGGTGCTGGACGCGGCGGTGACCGACCAGCTGGGCCGGATGAGCCACGTGATGTTCGGCGGGCTCACCCACGAGCCCGCCGTACGGCTCGCCCAGACCCTGGTCGAGCTGACCCCGGAGGGCCTGGAGCACGTGTTCCTGGCCGACTCCGGCTCGGTCAGCGTCGAGGTGGCGGTGAAGATGTGCCTGCAGTACCAGCGGGCCGTCGGTCGGCCGCAGCGGCGGCGGTTGGCGACCTGGCGGGGCGGCTACCACGGCGACACGTTCCACCCGATGAGCGTCTGCGACCCGGAGGGCGGCATGCACCACCTCTGGGGCGACGTGCTGCCCCGGCAGGTGTTCGCCCCGGTCCCACCCGGCGGCTTCGACGACCCACCCGACGACGCGTACGTGGCGGCGTTGGTGCGGACCGTCGAGCGGCACGCCGACGAACTGGCCGCGGTGATCGTCGAGCCCGTCGTCCAGGGCGCCGGGGGGATGCGTTTCCACCACCCGGGTTACCTGCGGGTGCTGCGCGAGGTGACCCGTGCGCACGGGATTCTGCTGATCTTCGACGAGATCGCCACCGGGTTCGGCCGTACCGGCGAGCTGTTCGCCGCCGAGCACGCCGGGGTGACGCCGGACGTGCTGTGCCTGGGCAAGGCCCTCACCGGCGGTTACCTGACGCTCGCGGCGACCCTGTGCACCCCGGAGGTCGCCCGGGGCATCTCCGCCGCCGGCGTGCTGGCGCACGGACCGACGTTCATGGGCAACCCGTTGGCCTGCGCGGTGGCGAACGCCTCCATCGGCCTGCTGCGGGCCGGAGACTGGGCCGGACAGGTCGCCAGGGTCGGCGCCGGCCTGCGCGCCGGCCTGGAGCCCCTGCGCGGTACGCCGGGCGTGGCCGACGTGCGGGTGCTCGGCGCGATCGGGGTGGTCCAACTCGACCACGAGGTCGACCTGGGCGCGGCCACCGCGGCGGCGGTGGACCACGGGGTGTGGCTGCGTCCGTTCCGCGACCTGGTCTACACGATGCCGCCGTACGTCACCGACGACGCCGACCTGGCCCGGATCACGGCCGGGGTGGCGGCGGCGGTGGCGGCGGGCTGAGCCGCCGTCGTCAACGGACACCCGGGAGGCGGCCCGCCGCCCGGCAGGAGAGAGGGAGTACCGGATGGAGAGCTTCGGAACCCGGCTGCACCGGGCGATGAGCGAGCGGGGGCCGCTCTGTGTGGGCATCGACCCGCATCCCGGTCTGCTGGCCCGCTGGGGCCTCACGGACGACGTCCACGGGTTGGACAGTTTCACGCGGACGGTCGTCGAGGCCCTCGGTGACCGGGTTGCGGTGGTGAAGCCTCAGTCGGCCTTTTTCGAGCGGTTCGGATCCCGCGGAGTGGAGATTCTTGAGTCAACTATCCGACAGTTACGGGATGCCGGCTCGCTCGTTCTCCTCGACGTCAAGCGCGGCGACATCGGCTCGACGGTGAGCGCGTACGCCTCCGCGTACCTCGATCCATCCAGCCCCATGTATGTCGACGCGGTCACCGCGAGCCCCTACCTGGGAGTAGGTTCGCTGGCCCCGATGTTCGAACTTGCCGCCGAGCACGGCGGCGGTGTGTTCGTGTTGGCGCTCACCTCCAACCCCGAGGGCGCGGCCGTGCAGCGGGCCCGCACGGCCGACGGCCGCACCGTGGCGCAAACCGTGATCGACGAGATTTCGCAGCTCAACAGGGGTGCGACCCCGCTCGGGAGCTTCGGGTTGGTGGTCGGCGCGACCATCGGCGACACCGGTCACGACCTCTCCGGAGTGGGGGGTCCACTGCTCGCCCCGGGGCTCGGCGCACAGGGTGCGGGTGCGGCCGATCTGCGTACCGTCTTCGGTTCGAGCCTCGCCTCGGTGCTCCCGTCGTACTCCCGGGAGGTGCTCTCGGCCGGGCCCGATGTCGCCGCCCTGCGCGCCGCCGCGGACCGCGTCCTGGTCGACTGCCGGGCCGTTCTGCCTGCCCGGTGACTGACTGACGGGTCGGTCACCTTACGGTGATCATGCGGCCCCCACGTTGCCGAAAGCTCCGTTGGCCGCTAGTTTTCCCCGCGCTGGGAACCATGGACCCCTTGGTTCACAGCGACACCACGTTTCACAGATGCGGCGGTGCGCCCCGCCCGCCGCGATAGGGACCTGAGGAGAACTGGTGCCGCTCCCGTCACTGACCCCCGAACAACGCGCTGCCGCGCTCGAGAAGGCCGCGGAGATCCGCAAGGCCCGTGCTCAGCTGAAGGAGCAGCTCAAGCAGGGCAAGACCACTCTCGGTGCCGTCCTCGAGCGCGCCGAGAGCGACGACGTCGTCGGTAAGCTCAAGGTGTCGGCCGTCCTGCAGGCCATGCCGGGTATCGGCAAGATCCGGGCGACCCAGATCATGGAGAAGCTCAAGATCGCCGACAGCCGTCGCCTGCGTGGCCTCGGCGAGCAGCAGCGCAAGGCACTGCTTGGAGAGTTCGCCGCCAACTGAACCTGGCAGCGTGTAGAAACAAGCAGTGAGCACGGATGACGAGGCGCGCCCGGCTGCTCGGCTCACTGTCCTGGCTGGACCTTCGGGTTCCGGCAGGGAGAGTGTCGTCGAGTTGGTCCGGGCGCGTTCTCCGTCCGTGTGGATCCCGGTGCCGGCAACCACCCGGCCGCGCCGGGAGGCGGAGATCGACGGGGAAGACCGTGTTTTCCTCGCCCCCGCCGAGTTCGATCGCCGGCTCGCCGGCGGCGAGCTGTTGGAGTGGTCCCGGGTCGGTGCCTACCGCCGGGGCACTCCGTACCCACCGCTGCGCGCCCGGCTCGACGCCGGGCAACCGGCGCTGCTCCCGCTCGACCTGCGCGGCGCCGCGCAGGTGGGTGCGCGCCTGCCCGATGCCCGGCTGGTGCTGCTGAGCCCACCCGGGTACGAACCCGACGCCAGCGTGGCGGCCGCCGTCGAGCACACGCTGACCCACGACCGCACCGAGCGGGTGGTCGACGAGCTGGTAGGCTTACTCGGTTCTTCTTATCCGGACCCGGCCTGGTCGCGCGTGCTGCGCGGCTGAGCGCCGGCCGTTGAGACTCAGCACCGCGTCCGCGCGGCTCGAAAGACGCAGAGGTTAATTCGTGGGATCCATCGCCAACCCCGAAGGCATCACCAACCCGCCGATCGACGAGCTCCTCGAGAAGACGACGTCGAAGTACGCGCTGGTCATCTTCGCCGCCAAGCGCGCGCGCCAGGTCAACGCCTACTACAGCCAGCTCGGCGAGGGCCTGCTGGAGTACGTCGGCCCGCTCGTCGAGACCACCCCGCAGGAGAAGCCCCTCTCCATCGCCATGCGCGAGATCAACGCGGGTCTGCTCACCGCCGAGCCGACCGACCAGCCGTAACCACTCACCGGCCGATGTCCGCCTCGATCGTCCTCGGTGTCGGCGGCGGCATCGCTGCCTACAAGGCGTGTGAGCTGCTGCGACTCTTCACCGAATCGGGTCACCAGGTCCGGGTCGTGCCCACCGCGTCGGCGCTCCGGTTCGTCGGGGCGCCGACCTGGGCGGCGCTCTCCGGGCAACCGGTCGCCGACGACGTCTGGACCGACGTCCACGAGGTGCCGCACGTCCGGCTCGGTAAGCGGGCCGACCTGGTGGTGGTCGCGCCGACCACCACCGACCTGCTCGCCAAGGCCGCACACGGGCTCGCCGACGACCTGCTGACCAACACGCTGCTGACCGCCCGCTGCCCGGTGCTGCTGGCGCCGGCCATGCACACCGAGATGTGGGAGCACCCGGCCACCGTGGCCAACGTCGCCACGCTGCGCTCCCGGGGTGTGCGGGTCATCGAGCCCGCCGTCGGGCGACTCACCGGCGCCGACACCGGCAAGGGTCGGCTGCCCGACCCGGCGGAGATCTTCGCTGTCGCCCGTCGGCTCCTGGCCCGGGGTGACTCCGCCCCGGCCGACCTGGCCGGTCGCCGGGTGGTCGTCACCGCCGGCGGCACCCGGGAGCCACTGGACCCGGTCCGCTTCCTGGGCAACCGCTCCTCGGGCAAACAGGGGTACGCGTTCGCCCGCGCCGCGGTCGCCCGGGGTGCCCGGGTCACCCTGGTCGCGGCAAACGTCTCCCTCGCCGACCCCGCCGGCGTCGACCTGGTCCGGGTCGGCACCACCGCCGAGTTGCGGGAGGCGACGCTGAAGGCCGCCGTCGAGGCCGACGCCGTGGTGATGGCGGCGGCTCCGGCCGATTTCCGGCCGGCGACGTACGCGGCTGGCAAAATCAAGAAGTCGGACGACGGCGTCGCACCCACCATCGAGCTCGTCACGAACCCGGACATCGCAGCGGAGCTCGGCCAGCGCAAGCGACCGGAGCAACTGCTCGTGGTGTTCGCCGCCGAGACCGGCGACGCCGAGGCCAACGGCCGAGCGAAACTCGCCCGGAAGCGGGCCGACCTGATCGTGGTCAACGAGGTCGGTCCCGATCTGGTCTTCGGTGCCGACACCAACACGGTGACGGTCATCGGCGCTGACGGCTCGGTCAGCCGGCTGCCCGAGCAGGCCAAGGACGCGGTGGCCGACGCCGTCTGGGATCTCGTCGTGGCGCGACTGCCGGGCCGCCGCTCCTGACGGGTGGAACGGAGCGCGACCGGGCCATACACCGGCCGCAGTGGTGATTAGACTGCCGCGGAACGACCTCACACGCTTAGGAGTGCCGTGACACGCCGCCTCTTCACGTCCGAATCGGTCACGGAAGGCCACCCGGACAAGATCGCCGACCAGATCAGCGATGGCATCCTCGACGCGTTGCTGACCGAGGATCCGCACAGCCGGGTCGCGGTGGAAACCATGATCACCACCGGCCAGGTGCACATCGCCGGTGAGGTGACCACCAAGGCGTACGCCGACATCCCGACCATCGTCCGGCGGACCATCCTCGACATCGGCTACGACTCGTCGAAGAAGGGCTTCGACGGCGCGTCCTGCGGCGTCAGCGTCTCCATCGGCGCCCAGTCCGAGGACATCGCGCAGGGCGTGGACAACGCCTTCGAGCTGCGTACCGGGGCGTCGGAGAGCGCACTGGACGCACAGGGCGCCGGCGACCAGGGCATGATGTTCGGCTTCGCCTGCTCGGAGACGCCCGAGCTGATGCCGCTGCCGATCGCCCTCGCCCACCGGCTCGCGCGCCGCCTGGCCGCCGTCCGCAAGGACGGCACGATTCCCTACCTGCGGCCCGACGGCAAGACCCAGGTGACCATCGAGTACGAGGGGCTGCGCCCGGTCCGGCTGAACACCGTGGTCGTGTCCAGCCAGCACGCCGCGGACATCTCGCTGGACTCGCTGCTCACTCCCGACGTGCGCGATCACGTGATCGCGCCGGAGCTGGAGAGCCTGGGTCTGGACACCGAGGGCTACCGGCTGCTGGTCAACCCGACCGGCCGGTTCGAGATCGGTGGCCCGATGGGTGACGCCGGGCTGACCGGCCGCAAGATCATCGTCGACACGTACGGCGGGTACGCCCGCCACGGCGGCGGCGCGTTCTCCGGCAAGGATCCGTCCAAGGTGGACCGCTCGGCCGCGTACGCGATGCGCTGGGTCGCCAAGAACGTGGTCGCCGCCGGTCTGGCCGAGCGGTGCGAGGCGCAGGTCGCCTACGCCATCGGCAAGGCCCACCCGGTGAGCCTGTTCATCGAGACGTTCGGCACCGAGACCGTGCCGGTCTCCTCGATCGAGAAGGCCGTCACCGAGGTGTTCGACCTGCGTCCGGCCGCGATCATTCGGGACCTCAACCTGCTCCGCCCGATCTACCAGCAGACCGCCGCGTACGGCCACTTCGGCCGCGAGCTGCCGGACCTGTCCTGGGAGAGCACCGACCGGGCCGCCGACCTCAAGTCGGCCGCGGGAGCCTGACCGCCACCAGGCGTAGCGACCGGCGACCCGCGGATGGGTCGCCGGTCGCGCGCGTCTGCGTGGATGTGCCGCTGGCGCATCTGGACCGGCCGTTCGACTACCTGGTGCCCGCCGAGCTGGACGAGGCGGCGGTGCCCGGCACCCGGGTGAAGGTGCGCTTCGCGGGGCAGCTCGTCGACGGGTGGCTGCTGTCGCGCGCCGACGACTCCGGGCACACCGGCCGGCTCGCGTACCTGGAGAAGGTGGTCTCACCGGAGCCGGTGCTGGCGCCCGAGATCGCCCGGCTGGCCCGCGCGGTCGCCGACCGGTACGCGGGCAGCCTCGCCGACGTGCTCCGGCTCGCCGTTCCACCCCGGCACGCCCGGGTCGAGAAGGAGCCGCGCGGCGACCAGCCCACCCCGGCGGTCACGCCCGGGGCCGCAGCGGTCGACCCGCGTGGGTGGGGGGACTACCCGACGGGCCCGGCGCTGCTGCGGGCGCTCACCGACGGCCGGGCGCCCCGCGCGGTCTGGTCGGCGTTGCCCGGCGAGGACTGGGCGGCCCGCTACGCCGACGCGGTGGCCGCCACCGTCGCCGGTGGGCGCGGAGCGGTGGTCGTGGTGCCCGACGCCCGCGACCTGGACCGGCTGGACGCCGCGCTCACCGCCGTGCTCGGCCCGGGGCGGCACGTCACCCTCTCGGCCGCCCTCGGGCCGGCCCGGCGCTACCGGGCGTTCCTCGCCGCCCGCCGTGGGCAGGTGCCGGTGGTGATCGGCACCCGGGCGGCGATGTTCGCCCCGGTGGACCGGCTCGGCCTCGTCGCCATCTGGGACGACGGCGACGACCTGCACTCCGAGCCCCGGTCGCCGTACCCGCACGCCCGCGATGTGCTGCTCACCCGCGTCCAGTTGGCCGAGGCCGGTGCGTTGGTCGGCGGGTACGCCCGCACCGCCGAGGCGCAGCTGCTGCTGGAGACCGGCTGGGCTCGGGAGGTGGTCGCCGACCGGGCCACCGTGCGGGCCCGGATCCCGGCCATCGCGCCGACCGGCGACGACCCACAGCTGGCCCGTGACCCCGGGGCCGCCACCGCCCGGCTGCCCAGCCTGGCCTGGACGGCCGCCCGTGACGCCCTCCGGCAGGACCTGCCGGTGCTGGTGCAGGTGCCCCGACGCGGCTACCTGCCGTCGATCTCCTGCGCCGAGTGCCGCACCCCGGCCCGTTGCGCGCACTGCTCGGGGCCGCTCGCGCTGCCCTCGGCCGGTGGCATCCCGGCCTGTCGGTGGTGCGCCCGGGTGGCGGCCGCGTACGCCTGCCCGGAGTGCGGTGGGCGGCGGCTGCGGGCCGCGGTGACCGGTGCCCGGCGGACCGCCGAGGAGCTGGGTCGGGCGTTCCCCGGGGTGCCGGTACGCACCTCGGGGCGCGAGGAGGTGCTGACCGACGTACCCGGTGGGGCGGCCCTGGTGGTGACCACACCCGGCGCCGAGCCGGTCGCCGCGGGCGGTTACGGCGCGGTGCTGCTGCTCGACTCGTGGGCCCTGCTGACCCGGGCCGACCTGCGTGCCGGCGAGGAGGCGCTGCGGCGCTGGCTGGCGGCGGCGGCGCTGGCCCGTCCGGCACCGGCCGGCCGGGTGGTGGTGGTCGCCGACGGCGCGCTCGCCCCGGTGCAGGCGCTGCTGCGCTGGGACGCCGCCTGGTTCGCCGGCCGGGAGCTGGCCGAGCGTCGGGAGTTGGGTTTCCCACCGGCCGTCCGGATGGCGAGCGTCACCGGCCCGGCCGAGGCGGTGGCCGACCTGCTCGCCGCGGCCCGGCTGCCGACCGACGCCGAGGTGCTCGGGCCGGTGCCGGCCGAGGCGGGCCGGGAACGGATGCTGGTGCGGGTACCCCGGTCCCGAGCTGCCGCGCTCGCCGAGGCGCTGCACTCGGCCGCCGGTGCCCGCGCCGCCCGCAAGGCCGCCGACCCGGTTCGTCTCCAGGTCGATCCGCTGAGCCTGTTCTGAGGTGTTTCGGCCGGTGCCGACGTCGGCCGCCCCGGCCCGCGCGGGATGGCCCTCGCACACCGCGTCCGGCAAAGCGGTGGCGCTCAAGTGGTAGCATCGCCCGTCATGTCAGGCGTACGACGGCTCCGGGTCGCAACGGAGCGTCACAGCCGCCGAGCTGGGGCCGCGCGGGTTGGCGCGACGAGGGCGGGAACGCGTCGGTCGGACGCGATGTCGATGATGTCTTTGAGCCGGTGATCAGGGGTGGACCAGTCGTGACCGTTGGACAATCGATCGTCTTCAACGGCGACCTCGGCAGCGGCAAGAGCACCGTGTCGGTCGAGATCGCCAAGCGGCTCGGCATGCGGCGGGTCAGTGTGGGTGACCTCTATCGGGAGATGGCGCAGCAGCGGCAGATGACCGCTCTGCAGCTCAACCTGCACGCCGAGCTCGACCAGGCCGTCGACGGCTACGTCGACCAGCTCCAGCGGGACATCGCCGCCACCGGTGAGCCCCTCGTCATGGACTCCCGGCTGGCGTGGCACTTCTTCACCGACGCGCTCAAGGTTCACATGATCACCGAGCCGGGCGAGGCGGCCCGCCGGGTGCTCGCCCGCCCGTCCGGGCCGGCGGAGAGCTACGCCTCCCTGGAGGAGGCCAAGGCCAAGCTCCGGGAACGCAGCGCGAGCGAGCGCAGCAGGTTCATCGTCCGGTACGGGGTGGACAAGGCCCGCCTGCGCAACTACGACCTGATCTGTGACACCACCCGTGCCTCGGCGGCCGAGGTGATCGAGCACATCGTGGCCGCGTACGAGGGCACGCTCGGTGCCGAGGTGCTGCGCGACGGGCCGCCGCTGCTGCTGCTGGACCCGGCCCGCGTCTACCCGACCGAGGACATCGCCACCCTGCGGGGTCTGTGGGACACCGACTTCGTCGGCGACGTGGCCGAGGCCGGTGACGAGGCCCTCGAACCGCTGAAGATCGGGTTCACCGGCGAGTACTTCTTCGTCGTCGACGGTCACCGCCGGCTCAGCGCCGCCCTGCAGAACGGCTTCTCGCTGGTCCCCGCCCAACTGGTCGCCGAGGTCGACGAGCCGGTGGTGGGTGGCATGACGGCGATCGACTACTTCGCCGCCCAGGTCCGCCCCGGCCTGATCTACGACTGGGAGGCGGCCCACAAGATCCAGCTGCCGCTGCCCGAGCCCGCCCTGCTGCGCGGTGACGCGGTGCTCGCCGGGGACCCGGCCGCCAGCGCCTGAGCCCAGCGGTGGGCCGGGCCGGCACGCGGGATGCGCGCCGGCCCGGCCACCTGTTGCGTCGAGGCGACGCCTCAGCTTCGGTCGTTGCGTTCAGGCGATGCCTCAGCCGAGGACCACGCCGGAGGCGCCGACGCCGGCCATGCCGGAGAGGATGTCCTCGTAGTAGAACCGCCAGGCGCAGACCCGACCGGTGGGGACGTAGCCGGTGCAGGCCACCGAGGTGTTGGTGTCGTCGATGGCGGTGTTGGTTCCGGTCGCCCAGACCTGGAGGGTGTTCGCCGCGTTCACGATCTCCACCGGGCCGCCGCTGTCACCCTGACCGACGGCGTTGGTGTGGGTGGTGTTCTCGGCCTGCACCTGACCGCAGACCGTGCCGAAGTTGCGCACGTTGATGCACAGGTTGCGGGCCTTCACCTGGATCGAGCAGCGGGTCCCGGAGTACGCGCCGGAGGTGCAGACCCAGTTGCCGACCTGGCTGGCCGACGCGCCGATCACCTGGTTGTTGAACTCACTGACCACCGCGCCGGCCGCGTCGGTGCTGTTGTTGAAGACCCGGCCGCCCCCGCTGCCGTTGAGCAGCAGGGTGTCGGTGCTGACGTTGCGGGTGCCGACGGTGCCGATCGTCTGCCCGGTCGGGTCGGTCGCCAGGACGTTCAGGTTGGCGCAGTGCGCGGCGGAGAGCACCCGCGTCACCCCGCCCTGGTAGACACCGAAGCCGGTCGAGCAGCCACCGCCGGTGGCGGTGTTGCGCCACGCGGCGCCACCCCACCACGGCGGCGAGTCGTCCCATCGGGTGGCCGGCGCGGCGGCGACGCCGGTCTGCACGGTCACCGGGACACCGGCGAGTGCCGTCGCGCCGAGCAGACCGTCCTGGGTGCCGACGAGCAGGCCGGCGCCGTCGGCGCGCGGCCCGACCGTGGTGATCTGGTTGCCGACCTTGGCCAGCAGCCGGTCGGCCGCGGCGACGAGTTCCCGCTGTGAGTACGGGGCGGGCAGCACCTTCGTCGCGACGGTGGCCCGGGTGGTGGCCACCAGGTGGGCCGGCGGCTCGCCCTTCCAGTAGACCTGGAGCTGTCGTGTGGTGGGATCGGCGACGATTCCGGCGAAGCCGGAGTTCGCGCTGCGTTCGGCGACCTTCGTGATCCGCGCGGCGGCGGTGTTCATGCGCTCCTGCAGCCGGAGCAGCTCCGACCAGGAGGTGAAGCCGCCGGGCACCGGAGTGCTGTCGACGAACGAACCGGTGGTGGCGGCCTTGCCTCCGGGTGCGGCGGTGGCCGGTGCGGCGGTCACGCCCGCGACGAGCAGCGTGAGGCCGAACGCGGCGACGGCGGCGCGCCGCAACAGCGACGGGGACCGCCGGGCGGTCAGATGTGGACGGATCATCAGGTACCTCTTCCCCCAGGGGTGATGGAGCGGGTCGAACCCGCACCAGGACGGTGGCATGTGACGTCGGCGCCGCGAGCCGGATCCTGGACGGCACTGGACACCACCGGACACCACCGGACACCGCCGGACGGTCCACGCTCCACCGTGGAACTGTCAGACATCGGCGCTCGGCTATCGAACGGCGCGCGGGCGGAATTAGCCTGCCCCTGCGCATCCGGGGCGGCTGGGTGCACGGGGGGGTGGGAGCCGCATGTCCGACCAACGGGTACCTCCCGTTCGACAGGCGGCGCAGGAATCGCCCGGGGCGTTCGAGGTGGCTCGCGGCGGCGCCGAGGCGCAGACACTGCCGGAGCTGGCCGGGTTGCTGCGCCAGTTGCGCCGTCGGGAGGCCCGGCAGCAGGGCGAGACCCAGCTGACGTACCGGCAGTTGGCCGCGAAGACCGGCTGGTCGCGCGGGATCATCGGGGAGTATTTCGCCGGCAACATCCTGCCGCCGCCGGAGCGGTTCGACGCCCTCATCCGGCTGCTCGGGGCAACTCCCGCCGAGCAGGGAGTGCTGGCCACGGCACGGGACCGGATCGAGGAGCGCCGTCGGAGCCCGAACCGGGACCACGCCACCACCGGGCGGGCGAGCGCCGGGGCCGTCCGCGCCAGGGCCGGCGGCCCGCGCCCCGCCGCGGCGTCGGCCCGCTTCCCGGTGCCCCGGCAACTGCCCCCGGCGCTGCCGGGCTTCGTCGGCCGTGCCGCCCAGCTCGCCCAGCTCGATGCCGCCTGCGCCGACTCCGCCGGGTCCGGGGACGGCGACCTGGCGCCGGGCACCGTCCTGACGCTGTCCGGCACGGCCGGGGTCGGCAAGACGACACTGGCGGTGCACTGGGCGCACCGGGTCGCCGACCGTTTCCCGGACGGGCAGCTCTACGTCGACCTGCGCGGGTTCGACGCCTCCGGAGTGGTGGTGACGGCCGTCGAGGCGGTACGAGGCTTCCTGGAGGCCCTTGAGGTGCCGCCGGAACGGATCCCCACCCACCTGCCCGCGCAGGTGGGCCTCTATCGCAGCCTGCTCGCCGGCCGCCGGATGCTGGTGCTGCTCGACAACGCCCGCGACATCGACCAGGTCCGCCCCCTGCTGGTCGGCAGCCCGAGCTGCCTGGTCCTGGTCACCAGCCGCAACCGGCTCGCCGGCCTGATCGCCGCCGACGGCGCCCGGCCGATCAACGTCGGCCTGCTCAGCACCGACGAGGCCTGGCAACTGCTGGCCCGGCGACTCGGCGGGGACCGGTTGGCGGCCGAACCGCGGGCGGTGGACGAGATGATCGAGCGGTGTGCGCGGCTGCCGCTGGCGCTGGCCGTGCTCGCCGCCCGGGGTGCGGGCGATCCCACCTTCCCCCTGGCCACCCTCGCCGACGAGCTGCGCGAGGCGCCCCACCCGCTGGACTCGTTCGACTGCGGTGACACCGGCACCGACGTGCAGGCGGTCTTCTCCTGGTCGTACCGGAGCCTGACGCCCGCGGCGGCACGCCTGTTCCGGCTGTTCGGCTGCCATCCGGGGCCGGAGATCGGGGTGGCGGCGGCGGCCAGCCTCGCCGGGCTGCCCCGGGGGCAGCTGCCTCGTCTGCTGGCGGAGCTGGCCCACGCCCACCTGGTCACCGAGCATGCCCCCGGCCGGTTCGGCGCGCACGACCTGCTCCGGGCGTACGCGGCGGAGCAGGCGGAACGTCTGGAGCCGCCGGAGGCCCGGCGGGCCGCGATTCGGCGTGGGCTGGATCACTACCTGCACACCGCGCACGCGGCGGCGCTGCTGCTGCAGCCGGGTCGCGACCCGGTCACCCTGGCCGCCGCTCCGCCGGGTGTGCTGCCCGAGGAGATCACCAACCACGGTCAGGCACTCACCTGGTTCACCGTCGAGTACCCGGTGCTGCTGGCGGCGGTCACCCACGCCAGACGTGCCGGGTTCGACGGCCATGCCTGGCAGTTGGCCTGGACACTCGTGGACTTCCTGCAACGCCGGGGGCGGTGGACGGATCTGGCCGTCGCCCAGCGGGCCGCCCTGGCCGGGGCGCGGCGGGCGGGCGACCGACTCGGGCAGGCGAACGCCCACCGCGACCTGGCCCGGGTGCTCTCCCGGCTGGGCCGGGTGGACGAGGCGGCGAAGAACTACCGCCAGTCCCTGCTGATCTTCGAGGCGTTGGGTGACCACACCGGGCAGGCGCGGACCCACCGGGCGTTCGGTGCGATGTTCGACGGGCTCGGCCGGTACGCCGAGGCGCTGGAGCACGGTCAGCGGGCTCTCGCGCTGTACCGGGCCGCCGGCCACGCGGCCGGGGAGGCCAGCGCCCGCAACGCGGTGGGCTGGGCGCACGCCCAGCTCGGCCAGTACGGGCCCGCGCTGGTGCACTGCCGGCAGGCGTTGGCGCTGCTGCGCCCGACCGGGGACCGGCACGGTGAGGCGAACACCTGGGACAGCCTCGGCTTCATCCACGCCCAGCTCGGTAACCACCGCCAGGCGATTCGCTGCTACCAGCGGGCACTGGGGTTGTACCGGCGGATCAGCGACCGCTACGACGAGGCGGACACCCTGTCCCGGCTCGGCGAGAGCCGGCAGGCGGCGGGGGACACGGCCGGCGCCGTACGGACCTGGCGGCGGGCCCTGGGCATCCTCGACGACCTCGGCCACCCCGATGTCGAGCGGGTCCGTCACCTGCTGGGCCGGGCGGCAGACGGGTGCTCGGCGCGGGGCTGACGGTCGCCCGCGAGCTGCTCGGACGGCGGCGAGGCGCCGCCGCCGGGCGCGCTCGGCGGCCGGTCGGTGACGCTTGGCACACCGGCGGTGGCCGATCGAGGTACGCCGGCCAGCGCGCGGCCGGGCACTCCGTAGACTGGTACGGCACGGCCCGTCCCACCTGTCGAAGGAGCCTTCCCGCGTGACCGTCCAGCCCATCCGTCTTTTTGGGGATCCGGTGCTGCGCACGCCGGCCGATCCGGTGGTCGACTTCGACGCCGAGCTGCGTCGGCTCGTCGCCGACCTCACCGACACGATGCGTGAGCAGAACGGCGCCGGCCTGGCCGCGCCGCAGCTCGGCGTGAGTCTGCGGGTGTTCACCTTCGACGTCGACGACGTGCTCGGGCACCTGGTCAACCCCGTGCTCGAGTTTCCCGACGAGGAGGAGCAGGAGGGCCCGGAGGGCTGCCTGTCGATCCCCGGGCTCTACTTCGACACCAAGCGTCGGCAGAACGTCATCGCCAAGGGCTTCAGCTCGTTCGGCGACCCGATGCAGATCGTCGGCACCGGCCTGATGGCGCGGTGCGTCCAGCACGAGACCGACCACCTCGACGGGGTGCTCTTCCTCGACCGGCTCGACGCCCAGGGGCGCAAGGACGCCATGAAGGCGATCCGCCAGGCCGACTGGTACGACGCGGCGGCCCCACCGACGGTCAAGCTGAGCCCGCACATCAGCGACCCCTTCGGGCTGGGTCGGTGACCCCGATGCGAGTGGTCTTCGCCGGTACGCCGGCCGTCGCCGTTCCCGCCCTGGCCGCCGTCGCCGCCTCCGGGCACGACCTGCTCGCCGTGGTCACCCGGCCCGACGCGCCCGCCGGGCGAGGGCGTGGCCTGTCCCGTTCCCCGGTCGGCGAGTGGGCCGACGCGCAGGGCGTCGAGGTGCTCACGCCGGCCCGCCCCCGCGACCCCGAGTTCCTCGACCGGCTGCGGGCGCTCGCACCGGACTGCGTGCCGGTGGTCGCCTACGGCGCGCTGGTGCCACCGGCGGCCCTGGAGATCCCCCGGCACGGCTGGATCAACCTGCACTTCTCGCTGCTGCCCGCGTGGCGCGGCGCCGCGCCCGTGCAGCATGCCGTGCTGCACGGTGACGAGTTGACCGGAGCCAGCGTCTTCCAGTTGGAGGAGGGCCTGGACACCGGCCCGGTCTTCGGCACCCTCACCGACGAGATCCGGGCCGGCGACACCTCCGGTGACCTGCTGGAACGGCTCGCCGACTCCGGTGCCGGGCTGCTGGTGGCGGTGCTCGACGCGATCGCCGACGGCACCGCCCGGGCCGAGCCGCAGCCCGCCGACGGGGTGTCGCTGGCGCCGAAGTTGACCGTGGACGACGCCCGGGTGCGCTGGGGTGACCCGGCCTTCGCCGTCGACCGGCGGATCCGGGCCTGCACGCCCGCGCCGGGTGCGTGGACCACGTTGCGGGGCGAGCGGGTGAAGCTCGGCCCGGTGGTGCCGGTGCCCGACGGCCCCGAGTTGAAGCCGGGGGAGTTGCTTGTGGAGAAGTCGCGGGTGTTGGCCGGCACGGCGACCGTGCCGGTGCGCCTCGGTGAGGTGCGTGCCGCCGGCAAACGGGCCATGGGCGCGACCGACTGGGCGCGCGGCGTCCGGGTCGGCACCGGCGAGGACTTCGCGTGACGGCCCCGGAGGGCACGCGCCCGACACGCTCCGGCCCGCCGACCGGTCGTGGCGGAGACCGCCGTCCGGTCCGGCCACCACTGGATCGACCGCGCCGCGCGGCGTACGAGGCGGTCGCCGCCGTGCACCGCGACGACGCGTTCGCCAACCTGGTGCTGCCCACCATCCTGCGCGACGAGGGGCTGTTCGGCCGGGACGCGGCCTTCGCCACCGAGCTGACCTACGGCACCCTGCGCAACCTGGGCACGTTGGACGCGATCCTGACCGACGCCGCCGGCCGGGACGTGGCCCGGATCGACCCACCGGTCCGCGACGCGCTGCGCCTCGGGGCGTACCAGCTGTTGCACACCCGGGTGCCGGCGCACGCCGCGGTGTCGTCGACCGTCGACCTGGTCCGTTCGGTCGCGCCCGGCGCCACCGGCTTCGCCAACGCGGTGCTGCGCGAGGTGTCGACCCGGGACGCGGACGCCTGGGTGGCGAAGCTCGCCCCACCGATGGAGACCGACCCCGTCGGGCACCTGGCACTGGCGTACAGCCACCCGCAGTGGATCGTGCGGGCCTTCTCCGAGGCCCTCGGTGGCGACCTGGGTGAGACCGCCCGCCTGCTGATCGAGGACAACGAGCGCCCGCCGGTGCACCTGTGCGCGCGGCCGGGGCTGATCGACCCGATCGAGCTGGCCGACCAGGTCGGCGGGGCGCCCGGCGCCTTCTCGCCGTACGCCGTCTATCTGCCCGGCGGCGCGCCGGGCGACATCCCGGCGGTGGTCGACGGCCGTGCCCACGTCCAGGACGAGGGCTCCCAGCTGGTCGCCGCGGCACTCACCAACGCGCCACTGGACGGCCCGGACGGGCGTTGGCTGGACCTGTGCGCCGGCCCCGGCGGCAAGGCCGGCCTGCTCGGCGCGCTGGCCGCGCAGCGTGGTGCGCGGGTGACCGCGGTGGAGGTGGCCGAACACCGCGCCCGGCTGGTGTCCCTGGCGACCCGTGACCTGCCGGTGGCCGTGCTGGCGATGGACGGCCGCGACGTGGGCGCCGACCCGAAGCTGCCGGAGCAGCACTTCGACCGGGTGCTGGTGGACGCCCCGTGCACCGGGCTGGGCTCGTTGCGGCGCCGACCGGAGTCGCGGTGGCGCCGCCAACCGTCCGACCTGCCGCCGCTGACCCGGCTGCAACGGGAGTTGCTGGGTGCGGCGTTGCGGGCGGTCCGCCCGGGTGGTCTGGTCGCCTACGTCACCTGCTCGCCGCACACCGTCGAGACGCACGTGACGGTGACCGAGGCGGCCCGCCGCAGTGGTGTCGCGGTGGACTTCGTGGACGCCCGGCCGCTGCTGCCGGCCGGCATGCCCGGTCTGGGCGACGGGCCGACGGTGCAGCTCTGGCCGCACCGCCACGGCACCGACGCGATGTTCCTCGCCGTCCTGCGCCGAGGCTGACGAACCGCTCCGGCCGGTCACCCGACCGGCCGGACGCGGGAGCGCTCAGGTGACCGGGAGCCCCTTGGTGCCGGCGTTGCGCATCGAGCGGGTCAGGTTCCGGTCGGAGATCCAGAGGAAGCACTGCACGCCGCGGTTGCCGTTGCGCCACTCCTCCTCGTACGGCTGGTAGAAGATCGTGCCGGCGCGGAACTCGAGCTGGGAGTTGTCCGGCACCTTGGCGTACTTGGCGATCATCGTCTGGCAGGCCCGGTGGGCCTTCGGCACACTGCGGGCAAACGCGCTGTAGCTGATCTCCGGGGCCTGCCAGACCCCGACGAACTCGGCGTGGTGCTTGGCCGTGCAGGAGACCGGCAGCATCTCGTCGATGTCGTCCTTGACCAGCTTGGGGTTGAAGCAGCGGTACGCCAGCGGCGCTGCGCCCGACAGCGCACCCTTCAGGCTGCCGGTGCGCAGGCCGACAGTGGTGTCGTCGATGCTGGCGATCTCGCTGACGTCGCAGCGGTACCACCGGGCCCCGCCCGCCCAGGCCTGCGGTGACGGCAGCACGACGCTCAGGCCGAGCCGCCCGGAACGCCAGTCGGCGCCCACCGCCTTGTTGACCACCGTGCCGCACGCGGCGTGCGCGGCCCGCATGCCGGCCGAGCCGGGCTGCGGGGGAGTGCCCGGCTCGGCGTTCGCTCCGGTGAGCGTGCCGACATGCATCGTCTCCACCAGGTGCGACTCGGTGCACGCCGTCGGGTTGTAGCCGGTCAGGAAGCCGACCTGCTGAGCGGTCAGGTGGCAGACGTCGGCGGCGGGCACGAACTGCTGCGCGGCGACCGGCGCCGGCCAGTCGTCGACGAGGTCCCTGTCGATTCCGGCGGGTGCGCTACACCCGGCCAGCACCAGGGCCAGGGCCGCACCCCCGGCGTACGCCGCCAACCACCGTCGCATCCCTGACCTCCCGCCACTGTGGCCTCCGGCCGGACCCAGCCGGTCGGTAGCGCCACGGCGCAGCAGCATACGGCACAGGCCCTAAGGCCTGTTTCATAAGAACTGGCCGGCCTGCGGCGGGCCGGGTCGCCGCCCGGACTCCGCCTCGGCACGACCGCCCTTGTGAAACCGGCCTTAGGCGGCGGGCAGTCCCGCGGGGCCGGCGCCGCGCATCGAGCGGGTGAGTTTGCGGTCGTCGCTCCACAGGAAGCAGCGCACCCCACGGTCACCCTCCTCCCACTCCCGTTGCGACGGCGGGTAGTAGATGGAACCGGCCCGGTACGGCAGGTCCTTGTCGTTCGGCACGGCGGCGTACTCGGCGATCAACTCCATGCAGCGTTGGTGCGACCGCGCGGCGGAGCGGGCGAACGTCGCCCAGTCGGCGTCCTGTTCCTGGTAGACGCCCACGAACTCGGCGCGGTGTGGCTCGGTGCAGAGCACCGGCGCCATGTAGTTGAGGTTGTCGCCGATCAGCTTGGGGTCGAAGCACCCGTGGGTCAGCGGGTTGTCGCCGATCAACGCCCCGCGCAGGCTGCCGGTGCGGTTCACCGGGCGGGTGTTGTCGATGCTGCCGGTCTCGCTGAGGTCGCAGCGGAACCACCGCGCACCGCCGGCCCAGGCCGGTGCCGACGGCAGCGCGAGGGACAGCGTGAGCCGGGCCGTGTGCCAGTCGCCGCCGAGCACCTCCCGGGCCCGTTGGTCGCACTCGGCGCGGGCCGTGCGCAGCGCCGACGACCCCGGTTCGGGTCGGGTCTCGGTCAGCGCGTCGGGCCCGACGAAGGCGCCGACGTGGATGGCCTCGGCCAGGTGGTTGCGCGCGCAGTCCACTGTCTCGTAGGTGCTGGCCTGCACGACCGCGGTGATCCGGGGCAGGCAGGTGTCGGTGGCGGGGGTGAACGGCGTCGGGTCCCGCAGTGCCGGCCAGTCGTCGGTGAGATCACCGTCCGCGCCCCGGGCCGGCGCGCAGCCCGCCAGCAGCATCATCGTGACGCCGGCCAGCACCAGCGCTGGGAGCCACCGTCGCATCGTCCGCCCTTCCGGGAGCTGACGGCCGGTCACCGCGTCCCGCGGCGAGACCCCGCCGGGCGTGCCCCGTTCGGCACCGTCCCGCTTGGAGTGTCGTCGCGTTTCCGTCGATCGGCCAGCCACTCATGTCTGTTCGTCCGGATTCGGCAGTCCGGAGCGACCAATTCTGCACCACCGGTCACTGTCGCATCACAACGCGTCGGAGTTGGTGCCGCGATGCGGATGATGGGTGGCCACATTCGTACACTGGCCCCGTGACCGTACCGCCGCCGATCGTCGCGCCGAGCATCCTGGCCGCCGATTTCGCCCACCTCGCCGAAGAGGTCCGTGCCGTCGAGGACGCCGCGGACTGGTTGCACGTCGACGTGATGGACAACCATTTCGTGCCGAACCTGACCATCGGTCTGCCGGTGGTGCAGAGCCTGCGTGCGGTCACCGCGATGCCGTTCGACGTGCACCTGATGATCGAGGATCCGCGCCGGTGGGCTCCCGGCTACGCCGACGCCGGGGCGTACAACGTCACCTTCCACGCGGAGGCGTCCGACGACCCGGTGGCGCTGGCCAAGGACCTGCGCTCGGCCGGCGCGAAGGCTGGCCTGGCCATCGACCGGGACACCCCGATCGAGCCGTACCTGGACCTGCTGCCCAGCTTCGACACCCTGCTGATCATGACGATCAAGGCCGGTTTCGGCGGGCAGCGGTTCATTCCCCAACTGCTGGACAAGGTGCGTGCCGCCCGCCGGCACGTCTCGGCCGGGCACCTGGAGCTGCGCATCGAGGTGGACGGCGGGATCGCCGCGGACACCATCGAGCAGGCGGCCGCCGCCGGCGCCGACGCGTTCGTGGCCGGCACCGCCGTGTACGGCGCGGCCGACCCGGCGGAGGCGGTACGGCACCTGCGGGCACTGGCGGAACGCGCGGCTCGCGAGGTCTGAGGTGGATCCCGAGGGCGACCACAAGGACGTCATCCTCGTCGTCGACGACGACGAGGACATCGCTCGTTTCGTCGAGTTCAACCTGCGGCTGCACGGCTTCGAGGTGATCCACGCCAGCGACGGGCAGGAGGCCCTTGAGGTCATCGAGCGGCAGCGACCGGACCTGGCGGTGGTCGATCTCATGATGCCCCGCATCGACGGGCTGGAGCTGACCCGGCGGCTGCGCGCGGACCCGATGACCTCCGCCCTGCCGGTGATCATGCTGACAGCCAAGGGGATGACCGTCGACAAGGTGCACGGGCTCAGCGCCGGCGCGGACGACTACCTGGTCAAGCCGTTCGACACCGCCGAGCTGGTGGCCCGGGTCTCGTCGACGCTGCGCCGCAACAAGGAGTTCCGGGAGGTCTCCCCGCTGACCGGGCTGCCCGGCAACAGCCGGATCCGGCGGGAGATCAGCGACCGGGTCCGCCACGGTGTGGACTACGCGGTCGGCTACATCGACATCGACCGGTTCAAGAGCGTCAACGACCGCTACGGTTTCGTCCGCGGTGACGACTTCATCTCCGCGCTGGCCCGCAGCCTGCACCGGGCGGTGGTGGCGGTGGGGCTGCCGCCGGCCTTCCTCGGCCACGTCGGCGGCGACGACTTCGTCATCGTCTGCGCCCCGGACCAGGTCCGCCCCCTGACGTCCCGTGCGGTCGTCGACTTCGAGAAGTCCGCCGACACGCTCTACGACGCGACCGACCGTGAGCGCGGCTTCGTCGAGCTGAAGGACCGGCGCGGCACCATCCGGCGCGCCGCCCTGGTCACGCTCTCCATCGGGGTGTCCCTCTCCGACGACGGCAAGCGGTTCACCGACCCCCTGGAGGCGATCGCGGTGGCCTCGGAGATGAAGACGGTGGCCAAGAGCCAACCGGGGTCGTACGTCGCCGTGGACCGGCGCCGTGGTGTCACGTGAGCATGACGACGCTGTGAAGTAGCTCGCCGGGGTGGCGACGCACCCCCGTCGGCGTGTAAGACTGCCCTGTACCCACCACGCGCTGGCGGGACTCGGTGAAATTCCGAACCGGCGGTGATCCACGGTCCAACCGTGGTCAGCCCGCGACCCGGACGGCTCACGCCGCCCGGTGGACCTGGTGAAAATCCGGGGCCGACGGTTGGGAGCGGTTCGTCCGCCCCCAGACAGTCCGGATGGGAGACAGCGCGCGGGACGGACGGGTTCGAGCCGGCCGCTGGCTTCAGCGTGCCGTGCCGACCCTCCGGGGGCGGCTGTGCCGTTCCCGGAATCCGCGGGCGGCTCGCGCCGTTCCCGGGATCCGCCGCCGCCTGCCCGTGGCCCCATGGCCACCGCCTCCCTGACCGCCCGCGCGCGGACCGGCGAGTGAGAGGGCAGGGCAGGGCGATGGCCAGCGTCTCCGTCGACGAGGCGATGCGGCGTGCGATCGAATTGGCGGCACGCGGGCTCGGCACCACCAGTCCCAACCCGGTGGTCGGCTGCGTGCTGCTCGACGAGGACGGCCAGGTCGTGGGCGAGGGCTTCCACGCGTACACCGGCGGGCCGCACGCCGAGATCGTCGCCCTGGCGCAGGCCGGGCAGCGGGCCAAGGGCGGCACCGCGGTCGTCACTCTGGAACCGTGCGACCACACCGGCCGCACCGGCCCCTGCAGTTCCGCGCTCGTCCAGGCCGGGGTCGCCCGGGTGGTCATCGCCGTGCCCGACCCCAACCCGGTCGCGTCCGGCGGCGCCGCCACGCTGCGCGCCGCCGGGGTCCGGGTCGACCTGGGGGTACGCGGCGAGGAGGCCGAGGCCGGCAACGTCGCCTGGCTGACCTCGATGCGCCGCGGCCGGCCGTACGTGATCTGGAAGTACGCCGCCACGCTCGACGGGCGCTCCGCCGCGGCGGACGGCACCAGCATGTGGATCACCTCGGAGGCGGCCCGGATCGACGTGCACGCCCTGCGCGGCACCGTCGACGCGGTGCTCGCCGGGGTGGGTACCGTGCTCGCCGACGACCCCCGGCTGACCGCCCGCAACCTGCGCGACGGCAGCCTGGCCATCCGGCAGCCGCTGCGGGTGGTCGTGGACAGCTCGGGGCGTACCCCGGCTGACGCCCGGGTCCGCGACGGCGCCGCGCGGACGTGGATCGCGACGGCCGACGAGGTCGGCGCCGACCCGGACGGCCGGGTCGACCTGTCGGCGCTGCTCGCGGCGCTGCACCAGCGCGGGGTCCGCGCGGTGCTGCTGGAGGGCGGCCCCCGGCTGGCCGGTGCGTTCCTGAAGGCCGGCCTGGTCGACAAGATCGTCTCCTACGTCGCGCCCCGGTTGCTCGGCGCCGGCCCGACCGCCCTGGTCGACGCGGGAGTGACCACCATCGCCGAGGCCATCGATCTGGAGTTCGTCGACGTTACGCAGATCGGTCCGGATCTCCGGATCACCGCTTTGCCCCGCAAAAGGGAGGGCTGACATGTTCACCGGCATTATCGAGGAGTTGGGCGAGATCGTCCGGGTGACGGCGACCGCGGGCGATTCCGCACTTGTCGCCGTACGCGGTCCGCTCGTCACGTCCGACGCCCGGCACGGCGACTCCATCGCGGTCAACGGCGTCTGCCTGACCGTCGTGGAGGCCACCGACGGTGTCTTCACCGCCGACGTGATGGGGGAGACGCTGCGCCGTTCCGCGCTGGGCGCGCTGCGCCCCGGCGACCCGGTCAACCTGGAGCGGGCCGCCGCCCTCGGCAGCCGGCTCGGCGGGCACCTGGTGCAGGGCCACGTCGACGGTGTCGGCGAGCTGCTCTCCCGGGAGCCGGCCGAGCAGTGGGAGACCGTCCGGTTCCGGCTGCCCGCCGCGCTGTCCCGGTACGTGGTGGAGAAGGGCTCGATCACCATCGACGGGGTCTCGCTGACCGTGGCCGAGGTGGGTGCGGACGAGTTCGCCGTCGGGTTGATCCCGACCACGCTCAAGCTGACCACGCTCGGCGCCAAGGGCGTCGGCGACCCGGTCAACCTGGAGGTCGACGTGGTGGCCAAGTACGTCGAGCGGTTGCTCGGCGACCGGCTCACCGGCACCGACGGCACCGGGGTGGCCTCGAGCACGGGCGGGGTGGCCTGATGGGCCCGCTCGGTTGGCTGCTGGACGCCCAGGTGCAGGTGGCCGGCTCGCCGGTGCTGGCCCGGGAGATCGTCGGCAACGCGTTCGGGTTGTTCTCCGCGCTGCTCGGGCTGCGCCGGCTGGTCTGGGCGTGGCCGGTCGGGATGGTCGGCAACGCGCTGCTGTTCACCGTGTTCCTCGGCGGGGTGTTCGCCACCCCGCAGGAGCACGACCTGTACGGGCAGGCCGGCCGGCAGGTGTTCTTCTTCGCGGTCAGCGTCTACGGCTGGTGGCGGTGGCGGCGCAACCGTCGCGCCGACGCCGGTCAGGCGGCGGTCGTTCCGCGCTGGGCCACCGGGCGGGAGCGGCTGGTCATGCTGCTGGCCGCCGCGGTCGGCACCGCCGCCGCGTACCCGGTGCTCAAGGCCCTGGGCTCGTGGGGCCCGCTGCCCGATGCCTGGATCCTCACCGGCAGCCTGCTGGCCACGTACGGCATGGCCCGCGGCTGGGTGGAGTTCTGGCTGCTCTGGATCGCGGTGGACGCGGTCGGCGTGCCGCTGTTGCTGCGCGGCGGCTTCTATCCGTCGGCGGCCATGTACCTGGTCTACGGCGCCATCTGCGTCTGGGGCTTCGCCGCCTGGTGGCGCACCTCGCGCGCCACCCGACCGGCCCCCGCCCGTACGCCCATCTACACGGAGGCTGTGGCGTGACCAGTTTTGGAGATATTGAGCAGGCTATCGCGGAGATCGCGGCCGGGCGGCCGGTCGTCGTGGTCGACGACGCGGACCGGGAGAACGAGGGCGACCTGATCTTCGCGGCCGAGTTGGCCACGCCGGAGCTGATGGCGTTCATGGTGCGCTACACCTCCGGGTACGTCTGCGTGGCGGTGACCGAGAGCGAGGCCGACCGGCTCGACCTGCCGCCGATGCACCACACCAACCAGGACCGGCGCGGCACCGCGTACACGGTGACCGTGGACGCCCGGGAGGGGATCGGCACCGGCATCTCGGCGGCCGACCGGGCACACACCAGCCGGCTGCTCGCCGGCGCGGCGACCGACTCGACCGACCTGGCCCGGCCCGGGCACGTGGTGCCGTTGCGCGCCCGCGAGGGCGGGGTGCTGCGGCGCCCCGGGCACACCGAGGCGGGGATCGACCTGACCCGGCTGGCCGGGCTGCGCCCGGCGGGTGTGCTCTGCGAGCTGGTCAACGACGACGGCACCATGATGCGGCTGCCGGACCTGGAGAAGTTCTCCGCCGAGCACGGCCTCACGCTGATCACCATCGCCGACCTGATCGCCTACCGGCGGCGTACCGAGAAGCAGGTCGAACTGGTCGCGGAAGCCCGGATGCCCACCCGGCACGGGGTGTTCCGGGCGCTCGGCTACCGCGCGGCGCACGACCCGGCCGAACACGTCGCCATGGTGCTGGGTGACCTCGGCGACGGCCAGGACGTGCTGGTGCGGGTGCACTCGGAGTGCCTGACCGGGGACGTGTTCGGCTCGCTGCGCTGCGACTGCGGCCCGCAGTTGGACGCCGCGCTGGCCCGGGTCGCCCGCGAGGGCCGGGGCGTGGTCCTCTACGTTCGTGGCCACGAGGGGCGCGGCATCGGGCTGCTGCACAAGTTGCAGGCGTACCAGTTGCAGGACTCCGGCCGCGACACCGTCGACGCCAACCTGGACCTGGGCCTGCCGGCCGACGCCCGCGACTACGGCACCGGCGCCCAGATCCTCTACGACCTGGGCGTGCGCTCGATGCGACTGTTGACCAACAACCCGGCCAAGCGCGCCGGGCTGGAGGGGTACGGGTTGACCATCACCGGCCGGGAGGGTCTGCCGGTCGGCGCGCACCCGGAGAACCTGCGCTACCTGCGCACCAAGCGGGACCGGATGGGTCACCTGCTGGGCGAGTTGGACGAGGTGTCCGAGGCGCCGTTGGGGCGCCTGGTCGCCAACGACGAGATCGGAGCATGACGATGGCGGGTTTCGGGGAGCCGGGAGTCGACGCGGTGGACGCCGCGGGGCTGACCGTCGGGGTCGTCGCCGCCCGGTGGCACGGTGATCTGACCGACCACATGCTGGAGCGGGCGGTGGCCGCCGCCGAGGCGTGCGGCGCCCGTTCCGTCGTAGCCCGGGTCGCCGGCTCGGTCGAGCTACCGGTGGTGGCCCAGGCCCTCGCGCGCCGCTGTGACGTGGTGGTCGCTCTCGGCGTGGTGGTGCGCGGCTCGACCGCCCACTTCGACTACGTGTGCCGCTCGGTCACCGACGGGTTGACCCGGGTGGCGTTGGACGAGGGCAAGCCGGTGGCGCACGGGGTGCTGACGGTGGAGACCATCGAGCAGGCCCGCGACCGGGCCGGGCTGCCCGGCTCGGCCGAGGACAAGGGCTGGGCCGCCACGGTGGCCGCGCTCGACGCCGCGCTGGCCGTGCGCGCGGTGGCGGCGGGCAACGCCCAGCGGGTCGGCTTCGGCGGCTGACGCCGCTGTCGGCGCGGTCGGCTGCCGCTTCTGCCGCCTCCGGCCGGCTCTGCAGGCTCGCCTTCAGAGCCGGCCGGCCTCGATGATCCGGTGGAGGAACTGCCGGGTGCGGGGCTGGGTCGGCTCGCCGAGCACCTGCTCCGGTGGGCCGCTCTCGACGACCCGCCCGGCGTCGAGGAAGCAGACCTGGTCGGCGACCTCCCGGGCGAAGCCCATCTCGTGGGTGGCCAGCACCATGGTCATGCCGTCGGCCTTCAGGTCCCGGATCATCGCCAGCACCTCACCGACGAGTTCCGGGTCCAGCGCGGAGGTGACCTCGTCGAGCAGCATCAGTCGAGGTGAGTTGGCCAGCGCCCGGACGATCGCCACCCGTTGCTGTTGCCCACCGGAGAGCCGGTCCGGGTAGGCGTCCGCCCGGGCGCCGAGCCCCACCCGGTCGAGCAATTCCCGGGCCTGCGCCTCCGCCTCCGCCCGACCCCGCCGGTGTACGCGCCGCGGCGCGAGGGTGATGTTGTCCAGGACGCTCAGGTGCGGAAAGAGGTTGTAGGCCTGGAACACCATGCCGATCCGCCGCCGGACCTGGTCCGGGTCCACCCGGGGGTCGGAGATGTCCTCCCCGTCCAACTCGATGGTGCCGTCGTCGAGGTCGTCCAGCAGGTTCACGCAGCGCAGCAGCGTCGACTTGCCCGACCCGGACGCGCCGATCAGGGCCACCACCTGGTGCTCGGCCACCGTCAGGTCGAGTTGGTCGAGCACGACCTGACCGGCGAACTCCTTGCGCAGGCCCCGGCAGCGCAGCAGAGCCATGGTCAGCCTCCCGACTGTCGGCGGGCCGCGCGCAGCGTCACCCAGTCGGTGACCGCGATCAGCGGGATCGCGAGCAACACGAAGAGCACGCCCGCCACCACGTACGGCGTGTAGTTGAAGGTCTGGGCGGTGGCGATCTGCGCGGCGCGGACCGCGTCGATCGGTCCCGCGAGGGAGACCAGCCCGACGTCCTTCTGCAACGCCACCACGTCGTTGAGCAGCGGCGGCGCCACCCGGCGGACGGCCTGCGGCAGGACCACGTGCCGCATCGTCTGCCGGTAGGTCAGGCCCAACGAGCGGGCCGCCGCGAGTTGGCTGGGATGCACCGACTCGATGCCGGCCCGGAACACCTCGGCGAGGTAACCGCCGTAGGTGAGGACCAACGCGATCCCACCCAGCACCAGCACCGGCGGCATGCCCTGCAACCGCAGGCCCGGCACGCCGAGGGTGAGCAGGTACAGCACGATGATCAGCGGCAGGCCGCGGAAGGTGTAGGTGTAGCCGGCGGCCAGCGCCCGGACCGGGAAGAAGACCGGGCCGCGCAGCGTCCGCAACACCGCGATCACCAGCCCGAGCAGCAGCGCGCCGACCGCACAGCAGACCAGCAGCCGGACGTTGAGCCAGAGCCCGCTCAGCACCGCCGGCAGCGCGTCGGCGGCGATCGCCGGGTCCAGGAACGACCGCCGGACCCGCTCCCAGCCGGGCGCGCCGGTCACCGCGACGACGAGCAGCGTGCCGAGAGCCGCCGTGGAGCAGGCCGCGACCAGCACGCTGTAGACGGTCTGCCGATTCCGGTACGCCGAGCGCCGCCGCTGCGCCTCGGACGGGACGTGATCGAGCAGGGTCACCGCAGCTCGGCCGCCCCCGCCACCTGCGCCAGCCACTTCTGCTCCAACTGCTTCAGCGTGCCCGCCTCGGTGAGCTGACCGACCGCACCGGTCACGCACTTGGTCAGCGGCGAGTTCTTGTCCAGCAGCAGCCCGAAGGCCTCGGGCGAGCCCACCTGCGGCACCTGCCCGACGACCGTCGCGTCGGTGAGCTCCGCGCCGGTGATGTAGAACGCGGTCGGCAGGTCCACCACCAGACCGTCGATCTGCCCGTTCTGCAGGGCCTTCTTGGCGTCGTCGTTGCTGTTGTAGACCTGTGGCTCCCTGGTCGGCTTGAGCACGTCGGTGATCGCCTGGTAGCTGGTGGTGCCGACCTGGGCGCCGAGCTTGGCGTCGCGAAGGTCGGCCAGCGACTTCTTGCCGGCGATCTTCGAGGACTTCAACGCGATCACGGTCTGCCGGACCAGGTAGTACGGTGCGGAGAAGTCGACAGCCCGCTTACGCTCCTCGGTGATGGAGAACTGGTTGATGTCGAAGTCGAAGTCCTTCGGCCCCGGTGCGATCGCGGTGTCGAACTTGACCCGGGTCCACGTGACGTCGGCGCGGGCGTAGCCGAGCTTCTCGGCCACCGCGTACGCGACTGCGGATTCGAAGCCCTCGCCGCTGTCCGGCTTGTCCTTGGCGAACCACGGCTCGTACGCGGGCTGGTCGGTGGCGATGGTGAGCTTGCCCGGCGTACGCGTGGGCAGGCTGTCCTTGGCGCAGGACAGCCCCGTGGTGACAGTGGGGGTTGGTAGCTCCTTCTGGGGCGCGCATCCGACGGCGGCGACGACGGCGGCACCGGCGAGGGTGAGCGCGAGGAGACGTGAGCTGCTGGCCATGGCCGACAGCGTAGAGGTATCGACCGGTCTGCTTGGGGCTTTGTCCCCCCATGTCGATAGGGAATTGTCCGCTTGCTGGATTTCGGCGGACCCGGACGCGGGGCGTCGCCCCGGCGGCTGGAAGAATCGTCTCCCGTGAAGACGTTCGAGGAGTTGTTCGCCGAGCTGCAGGCCAAGGCCGCCGCCGGCACCCCGGGCTCGGGCACCGTCGCCGCCCTGGAAAGGGGCGTGCACTTCATCGGCAAGAAGGTCGTCGAGGAGGCGGCCGAGTCGTGGATGGCCGCCGAGCACGAGGGGCCGGAGCGCACCGCCGAGGAGATCTCCCAACTGCTCTACCAGGTCCAGGTGCTCATGCTCGCCAGTGGTCTCGACCTCAAGGACGTCTACCGACATCTGTGAGTGCATCCCCACCCGTTGATCGCCATCCGGATCGAAGGAGCACTCCCGTCATGCTGCGTGTCGCCATTCCCAACAAGGGCACCCTGGCCGAACCGGCCGCTCAGATGCTGCGCGAGGCGGGCTACCGCCAGCGCACCGACCCCAAGGACCTCGTCTGTCGCGACGAGGCCAACGACGTCGAATTCTTCTACCTGCGCCCCAAGGACATCGCCACCTACGTCGGGTCCGGTGACCTCGACCTCGGGATCACCGGCCGGGACCTGCTGATCGACTCGGCGGCGCCGGCCGAGGAGGTCGTCGACCTCGCCTTCGGGCAGGCCACCTTCCGCTTCGCCGCCCGCCCCGACGACATCGCCTCGGTGCAGGAGTTGGGCGGGCACCGGATCGCCACCGCGTACCCGGGGCTGGTCGAGCGGCACCTCGGCGAGGCGGGCGTCAAGGCCGACGTGATCCGCCTCGACGGCGCGGTGGAGAACGCCGTACGCCTCGGCGTCGCCGACGTGATCGCGGACGTGGTGGAGACCGGCGCCACCCTGCGTCAGGCGGGCCTGACGGTCTTCGGCGAGCCGCTGCTGCGCTCGTCGGCGGTGCTGGTCCGCCGCGCCGACGCCCCGGCGCACCCGCAGGCCGAGCAGCTGCTGCGCCGCCTGCACGGTGTGCTGGTCGCCCGCCGCTACGTGATGCTCGCCTACGACGTGCCGGCCGGTCTGCTGGAACGGGCCAGCGGGCTCACCCCGGGCATCGAGTCGCCCACCGTGTCGCCGCTACACCGCGAGGGGTGGGTGGCGGTGCAGGCGATGGTGCTCCGCGACGACGTCCACCGCATCATGGACGAGCTGTACGAGCTGGGCGCCCGCGCCATCCTCGTTACCAACATCCACGCCTGCCGCCTCTGACCGCATCCCGCTTGATCAACTCGGTTTCGTGAGAACGGGGGTGTCCGCGCGTCAGGGACACCCCCGTTTTCTGAAGCCCGAGCGGATCTGTCGTGCTGGCGCGGGGCGGAAGCGCGGAACCTCCGACGGCCGTGCCGGCCTGGGGTCAGCTCGGGGTGCTGGCTCGGCGGGTGGTGCGTTTGGCGGGTCGGTGTGGGTGGCAGACTGGTGGGGTGAGTGAAACCGAGCTGGTCCGCCTGAAGCCCCGCCGCATCCGCGTGGTCTGCTGGTCGGCAGCGGCTGCCCTGGTGGTGGTGTTCGCTCTGGTCGCCACGTCGCTGAGTGGCCCGACCGGCGATGGCTACGGCAGCTTCCAACGCGGTGACCAGATCGCCATGATCGGCCTCGGCGTCTTCGGTGCCCTCGGCTTCCTGCTGTTCACCCGTCCTCGGGTGGAGGCGGACGCGCGGAGCATCCGGGTCCGTAACGTCATCAGCTCCTACGAGCTGCCCTGGGAGGTCGTCCGGGGTGTCCGCTTCGACCGGGGCGCGCCGTGGGCCAGCCTGGAGCTGCACGACGACGACCTGCTGCCGATGATCGCCCTGCAGGCCGCCGACAAGGAGTTCGCCGTCGACGGGGTCCGCGCGCTGCGCCGACTGCACCAGGCCCACCAGGCCCAGCTCGCCGAGCGCGCCACGCGTCACTGACCCCGACCACCCCGCCTCTTCGGCCGGCCCGCGCGCGGCCACCGCACATCCCCGCGCTCCAAGATCTGAGCAACAGCACCGAAACTGCCGCCTCAGCCCGCCCCGAGGCAGCGCTTTCGGTGCAGATGCTCGGATCTTGACCCCACCGGGCCGCCGGCCCCGCCGCGTCCGTCGGGGCACCCCGAGGAGGCCCAGCGTGGGATGGGTGTGCCCGGTTTGGGGGCGGTCGGGGCGCGGGTGTAGTGTTATCAAGTCGACCAGGCTGTCTCCGCATGCGAGCAGGCAGCCTTGAAAGCGGAGCGCCTGCTCCCACCCGAGTCGCCGCTACGGTGGCCGGGTCCGGTCACCGGTTCCGGGCACGTCCCGGCGTCGGATGCGCGATCCTGTGATCGTGCTGACCGGTCGAGCGGGCCCTGGCATGCGCCGGGGCCTTCTGCTTTCCAGGTCGGTTCCCACCTGGGAGCCGCGGGGGTCGGCACCTGAGCAGAAACGACTCGAGGAGGCCCCATCAGCGTCGAACCACGCGTGAACGAGCAGATCCGGGCACGTGAGGTCCGACTGGTCGGCCCCGAGGGTGAGCAGGTGGGCATCGTCCCGCTGGAGCGCGCCCTTCAGCTGGCCGCGGACGTCGATCTGGACCTGGTCGAGGTTGCGCCGATGGCGCGCCCGCCGGTGTGCAAGCTCATGGACTTCGGCAAGTTCAAGTATGAGAGCGCACTCAAGGCGCGCGAAGCGCGGCGTAACCAGCAGCAGACCGTCATCAAGGAAATGAAGCTTCGGCCGAAGATCGACCCGCACGACTACGAGACCAAGAAGGGTCACGTGGTGCGGTTCCTCAAGGCGGGCGACAAGGTCAAGGTGACGATCATGTTCCGCGGTCGCGAGCAGAGCCGCCCGGAGCTGGGTTACCGGCTCCTGCGCCGGCTCGAATCCGAGATCACGGACCTGGGATACGTCGAGGCCGCTCCCAAGCAGGACGGCCGAAACATGATCATGGTTCTCGCTCCGCACCGGGCCGTCAAGGCCTCCGCGGTTGCCGCTACGGCGTCCCGCGGTGGGCCTCGGGACCGGGCAGCGGACGAGTCCGCCGCTCCGGCAGCCGATGAGACCGCGGCGGTCAGCGAGACCGCAGCAGCCGGTAACACCGGCCTCGCCGCCGACACCAGCGGCGAGTAACAGGGGAGAAGACGTTCCACATGCCGAAGATGAAGAGCCACACGGGTATGGGCAAGCGGGTCAAGGTGACCGGCCGTGGCAAGATCGTGGCCGAGCAGGCCGGCAAGCGCCACCTGTTGGAAGGTAAGTCTTCCACCCGTACCCGCCGGTTGACCGGCACGGTCGAGGTGGCCAAGGCCGACGTCAAGCGCATCAAGAAGCTGCTCGGCCGCTGACGCGCGCCACCTTTACGTTTTAAGGAGTTGAGATGGCACGCGTCAAGCGGGCTGTAAACGCCCAGAAGAAGCGTCGTACCCTGCTGGAGACCGCGAGCGGTTACCGCGGTCAGCGCTCCCGGCTGTACCGCAAGGCCAAGGAGCAGGTGCTGCACTCGATGCAGTACGCCTACCGGGACCGTCGCGACCGCAAGGGCGACTTCCGGCAGCTGTGGATTCAACGGATCAACGCGGGCGCCCGGGCGAACGGGATGACCTACAACCGCCTGATCCAGGGCCTGCGTCTGGCTGGCATCGAGGTCGACCGCAAGATCCTGGCCGACATGGCCGTCAACGACGCCGCTTCCTTCGCGGCGATCGTCGAGCTGGCCCGGGCCGCGGTCACGGCCGAGGGCACCGGCGGCGCGGCGGCTCAGGCCGCCTGATCCCCACGCACCAGAGCGAGGCGTCTCCCGTGTCGGCACCGCCGTCCGGGGGGCGCCTCAATCGTGCCGGAGGAACCCACACCATGGCTTTCACCCCGCGTACCCCCAGGGTTGTCGCCGCCCGCCGGTTGCAGCGCCGACGCGACCGCGACGCGACCGGCCGATTCCTGGCCGAGGGACCACAGGCGGTCCGCGAGGCCCTCGCGCGGCCGGGGGTGGTCACCGAGTTGTTCGGTACGCCCGCCGCGCTCGACCGGCACCCGGAGCTGGCCGCCACGGCGGCCCGCGCCGACGTGCCCGTCTCCGAGGTGACCGACGAGGCCCTCGCCGTCCTGACCGAGACCGTCGCCCCGCAGGGGCTGGTCGCGGTCTGCCGGCATCTCGACGTGTCGCTTCAGCAGGCCCTCGCGAACGCACCCCGGCTGGTGGCGGTGCTCGCCGAGATCCGCGACCCGGGTAACGCCGGCACGGTGCTGCGCACCGCCGACGCGGCCGGGGCAGGTGCGGTGGTCTTCGCCGGCGACGCCGTCGACCCGTACAACGGCAAGTGTGTGCGGGCCTCGGCCGGCAGCCTCTTCCACGTCGACGTGGTCCGCGCGCCGGACCCGGTCACGGTGGTCGACGCGCTGCGCGCCGCCGGGCTGTCGATCTTCGCCACCACCGGGTACGGCGACAGCGACCTGGACGACCTGACCGACTACGGTCGGCTCGTCGGGCCCACCGCCTGGCTGTTCGGCTCGGAGGCGCACGGGTTGCCCGAGGAGTTGACCGCCGTCGCCGACGCCCGGGTGCGGGTGCCGTTGTACGGGCGCGCGGAGAGCCTTAACCTGGCTGCCGCGGCGGCGGTGTGCCTGTACGCTTCAGCGAGAGCACAGCGCTGACGGTGATCGTGCCCGGCGCGACTGACAGCAGGGGAGAGCGTCCGTCCATGAACGCGCAACGGCGTTCGTTTAGCCAGCCCGCCGGTGTCGGCGGGCGGCGGGCCTGACCTGCTCCCTGCACGGACTCCTACCGGCGGGCTGCGGCACAGCCGCGCGTCCGTAGACTCGCCTAGCCGCCCCGCTGAGGGCTGGCGCCGCCGTGAGGGAGTGCCCGTACGCCATGAGCTACCGCAACGATCCGTACGACCCGAAGCAGGTCGCCCTGCTCGACCCCGCCGCCCTGGCCGAGGCCGTCGCGGACGCCACGAAGGCGTTCGAGGCCGCCGCCGACCCGGACGCGCTGACCGCGCTGCGTTCGGTGCACCTGGGGGACCGGTCCCCGGTCTCGCTCGCGCGCCGGGAGATCGGCGCGTTGCCGCCGGCCGCGAAGTCCGACGCGGGTAAGCGGGTCAACGAGGCCCGCCGAGCGATCGAGTCCGCGTACGCCGAGCGCGCCGAGGTGGTGGAACGCGAGCAGGCCGAGCGGGTGCTGGTGGAGGAGCGGGTGGACGTCACCCTGCCCTACGACCGGCGCCCGCGGGGGGCCCGCCACCCGTTGAGCACCCTGATGGAGTCGATAAGTGACCTCTTCGTCGGGATGGGCTACGAGGTGGCCGAGGGGCCCGAGGTCGACCTGGAGTGGGTCAACTTCGACGCGTTGAACATCCCCGCCGACCACCCGGCGCGCGGGTTGATGGACACGTTCCACATCGCACCGGAGGGTTCCGGCCTGGTGCTGCGCACGCACACCTCCACGGTGCAGACCCGTACGATGCTCAGCCGCAAGCCGCCGATCTACGTGATCGTGCCCGGCCGCGTCTACCGCACCGACGAGATCGACGCCACCCACAGCCCGGTGTTCCACCAGGCCGAGGGCCTGGTGGTGGACAAGGGCATCACGATGGCGCACCTGCGGGGCACGCTCGACCACTTCGCCCGGGCGATGTTCGGCCCGGAGGCGAAGACCCGGTGGCGGCCGCACTACTTCCCGTTCACCGAGCCGTCGGCGGAGTTCGACGTGTGGTTCCCGGAGCACCGCGACGGTCCGCAGTGGGTCGAGTGGGGTGGCTGCGGCATGGTCAACCCGCGGGTGCTGCGCGCCTGCGGCGTCGACCCGGAGGTCTACTCCGGGTTCGCGTTCGGGATGGGCATCGACCGGACCCTGATGGTCCGGCACGGGGTCAGCGACATCCGCCATCTCTTCGAGGGCGACGTGCGGTTCAGCCGGGCGCTCGGGGCCGGGGCGTAGGCGATGCGGGTACGAGACACGGGAACGGTGGTCTGACGTCATGCGAGTTTCTGTCAGTTGGCTGCGGGAGTACGTCGATCTCCCCGCCGACCTGCCCACCGGTGACCTGGAGCAGGCCCTGGTCGACCTCGGCATCGAGGTCGAGTCCGTGGTGGACCTGGCCGAGACCGTCACCGGTCAGCTCGTCGTCGGTGAGGTGCGCGAGATCGAGGAACTCACCGGCTTCAAGAAGCCGATCCGGTTCTGCCGGGTCGACGTGGGTGCCGCCAACGGCACCGGCGAGCCGCAGGAGATCGTCTGCGGTGCGCGTAACTTCGCGGTGGGTGACCGGGTGGTGGTGATCCTGCCCGGCGGTGTGCTGCCCGGCGGCTTCGCCATCGGCGCCCGCAAGACGTACGGGCACAACTCGGCGGGCATGATCTGCTCGGTCAAGGAGTTGGGCCTGGGCGACGACCACTCCGGCATCATCGTGCTGCCGGCGGACGTGACGGCCAAGCCCGGCGACGACGCGCGCCCGGTGGTCGGGCTCGACGACGTCGTGCTCGACCTGGAGATCACCCCCGACCGGGGGTACGCGCTGAGCCTGCGCGGCCTGGCCCGGGAGCTGTCGCACGCCTTCGACGTGCCGCTGCGCGACCCGGCCCTGGCGCCCGCGCCGGGCGGCACCGAGACTCCGGCGTACCCGGTGGAGGTCCGCGACACCGTCGGCTGCGACAGGTACGCCGCCCGCCTGGTCCGGGGCGTCGACCCGAGCGCGCCCACGCCGTCCTGGATGCGGCAGCGGCTCGTCACTGCCGGCATCCGCAGCATCTCGCTGCCCGTCGACATCACCAACTACGTGATGCTGGAGCTGGGCCAGCCGATGCACGCCTTCGACGCCGACCGGATCGCCGGGCCGCTGGTGGTCCGTCGCGCCGAGGCGGGGGAGAAGCTGACCACCCTGGACGGCGTCAACCGGGTGCTGACGGCCGACGACATGGTGATCTGTGATGACACCGGGCCGATCTCCCTCGCGGCGGTGATGGGCGGCGAGACCAGTGAGGTCGTCGCCGACACTACGACCGTGCTGTTCGAGGCGGCGCACTGGGACCCGGCGATGGTCGGGCGCACCGCCCGCCGGCACAAGCTGTTCAGCGAGGCCGCGAAGCGCTGGGAGCGGGGCGTCGACCCCGCCGTGGCGCTCGTCGCGTTGGAGCGGGCCGTGCGGCTGCTCACCGAGCACGGCGGGGGCACGCCGAGCGCGGAGGTCCTGGACATCGACCACGTCCGGCCGCGTACCCCGATCAGCCTTCCGGCGGACCTGCCGACCCGGCGGGTCGGCGTCGAGTACCCGCCGGCGCGCGTGGTCGCCCTGCTGGAGCGGGTCGGCTGCACCGTCGCGCAGGGCGCGGACCGGTTGTCCGAGGACCCGGGCGCGGTCGGCGTGGCCAGCGGCGTCGGGGTGACGCTGAGCGTCACCCCGCCGACCTGGCGGCCCGACCTGACCGACCCGGCCGACCTGGTCGAGGAGGTGGTTCGGCTCGACGGGTACGACAAGGTGCCGGCGGTGCTGCCGACCGCGCCCCCCGGCCGCGGGCTGACCCCGCGGCAGCGTCGGCGCCGGGCGGTCGCCGGGTCGCTGGCCGAGCGGGGGTACGTGGAGGTGCTCGCGCACCCGTTCGTGTCGCCGGAGCTGGCCGACCAGCTCGGCCTGCCGGCCGACGACCCGCGCCGCCCGGCGGTGCGGCTGGCCAACCCGCTGTCGGAGGAGGAGCCGCTGCTGCGCACCACGCTGCTTGGCCCGCTGCTCGGCATCCTCAAGCGCAACCTCGGCCGGGGTCACCGCGACCTCGCCCTCTACGAGATCGGGGCGGTCTTCCACCCGCGCCTCGGCGCCGGCAGCCCGCCGGCGATGGGCGTGGACCGGCGCCCCACCGACGCCGAGTTCGCCGCCGCCGACGCGGTCGTGCCGGCGCAGCCGGTGCACGTCGCCGTGGTGCTCGCCGGCGACCTCGACCCGGCCGGCTGGTGGGGTGCGGGTCGCCCCGCCGGCTGGGCGGACGCGATCGAGGCGGCGCGTGACGTGCTGGCCGCCGCCGGGATCCCCGACGAGCGGGTGGAGGTGCGCGCGGCCGAGTACGCGCCGTGGCACCCGGGCCGCTGCGCCGAGCTGCTAGTCGACGGTGCGGTCGTCGGGCACGCCGGTGAGCTGCACCCGGTGGTGGTGGCGGCGCTGGAGCTGCCCCGACGCACCTGCGCGATGGAGCTGGACCTCGACGCGCTGCCGGCGACCCCGGTGACGCCCGCGCCGACGGTGTCCGGCTTCCCGCCGGCGCTCATCGACGTGGCCCTGGTGGTGGACGACTCGGTGCCGGCGGAGCAGGTGCGCCGGGCGCTGGAGGCGGGCGCCGGTCCGCTGCTGGAGGACGTGCGGCTGTTCGATGTCTACTCGGGGGCGCAGCTCGGCGACGGTCGCCGGTCGTTGGCGTACAAGCTGACCTTCCGGGCCCCGGACCGGACGCTGACCGTCGAGGAGGCGGTGGCGGCCCGGGACGCGGCGGTCGCGGTAGCGGCGGAGCGTCTCGGCGCGACCCTGCGCGGCGCCTGAGGAACCGTCGAGTCCCAGACGGCGCACCAACGACCAAGGCCCTGACCTGGTGGTTCATACCGGGTCAGGGCCTTTTCGTGTTCCCGGGTGCTGGCGTCGAGCTCCGGCACCAGCGAGGACGGTTCGACCAGATATCCGCCGCCGGATGACAGCGAATGCGCGCCAGGGTGGCTGAGTGAGTCGATCACGACGTGATCGTGGCTGGTGCTGGCGGCGGCGTCCGGGGCGCGGGAGGCAGTTGGCAGGGTGAATCTTGGACACTTTCCGTTAGCCGCTAACGGAAAGTGTCCAAGATTGCCAGCGATCGCGGGTCAGGCGGCCCGAGGTCCAGAAGCAGGAACGGCCCGCTCGCCGGGTGGGGGATACCTCACCGCGCAGGCGATCTGTTCATTAGCATGCACTGCCCTGCATGAACTTGCACTCGTGAGTCGTCCTTGTTAATCTTCGCTGCATAGTCATGCGGAGGTGAGTATGGGGATCCGAGTCGCGGTTGCCGGTGCGAGCGGTTACGCGGGGGGTGAGCTGCTGCGCCTGATCGCCGGGCACCCGGAGTTCGACCTGGTCGCCGCCACCGCACACAGCCAGGCCGGGCACCGTGTCGACGTGGTGCATCCGCAGCTCACCGGGCTCGACCTGGTGCTCGGCACGACCGACCCGACGACCCTGGCCGACGCGGACCTGGTCTTCCTGGCCCTGCCGCACGGTGAGTCGGCGGCCCTCGCGGCCCAGCTCCCGGACGAGGTACGCATCGTCGACCTGGGCGCGGATCACCGGCTCGCCGACCCGTACGCCTGGGCGCAGTACTACGGCGGCACACACGCCGGGCAGTGGACCTACGGCCTGCCCGAGCTGCCCGGCCAGCGGGAGCTGATCGCCGGCTCCACCCGGGTGGCGAACACCGGCTGCTACGCCGCCGCGATCACCCTGGCCCTCGCGCCGCTGATCGCCGACGGCGCGGCCACCCCGGCCGACGTGGTGGTGGTCGCCGCCTCCGGCACCTCCGGGGCGGGGCGGTCGGCCAAGGCGCACCTGCTGGCCAGCGAGGTGATGGGCGACCTGTCGCCGTACCGGGTGGGCACCCACCAGCACGTACCGGAGATCAAGCAGGCCACCGGCGCGACCGGCCTGTCGTTCACCCCGGTCCTGGCGCCGATGCCGCGCGGCATCCTGGCCACGGTCACGGCGGTGCCGGCGCGCGGCGTCGACCCGCAGGAGGTGCTGGCGCGGGCGTACGCCGGCACGCCGTTCGTGCACGTGCTGCCGGAGGGCCGTTGGCCGCACACCGCCGCCACGCTGGGCTCCAACTCGTGTCACCTACAGGCCACCGTCGACGTTGACTCGGGTCGCCTGATCGTGCTCAGCGCGTTGGACAACCTGGGCAAGGGCGCGGCCGGCCAGGCCGTACAGAACGCCAATCTGATGCTCGGCCTGCCGGAGACGACGGGCCTGTCGATCTGGGGGGTCAGTCCGTGAGCGCGAGGAGTGCAGCGCAGCGGAGCCCCGCAGTCGCGAACGAAAGGCAGACGTCGTGAGTGTCACCACCCCACGCGGGTTCCGGGCGGCCGGGGTGGCCGCCGGTCTCAAGGCCGGCGGTGGCGCGGACGTCGCCCTGGTGGTCAACGACGGCCCGGACGCGGGTGTGGCAGGTGTGTTCACCACCAACCGGGTCAAGGCCGCGCCGGTGCGCTGGAGCCAGCAGGTCGTGCGGGGTGGTGTGGTTCGCGTCGTGGTGCTCAACTCCGGTGGCGCCAACGCCTGCACCGGCCCGGGCGGTTTCCAGGACACTCACGCCACCGCCGAGCACACCGCCGCCGCGCTGACCTCGGTGAGTCCACGACTGATCCTCGGTGCCGGCGAGGTGGCGGTCTGCTCGACCGGGTTGATCGGTGAGCGGCTGCCGATGCCGAAGCTGCTGTCGGGCGTCCGCTCGGCGATCCGCGGGTTGTCCCGGGCCGGCGGCCAGGCCGCCGCCGAGGCGATCATGACCACGGACACCCGGCCGAAGACCACTGTGGCCCCCGGTGGGGGCTGGACCGTCGGCGGCATGGCCAAGGGCTCCGGGATGCTCGCGCCGGGGATGGCCACCATGCTGTGCGTGTTGACCACCGACGCGGTGGCCGGGCCGGCGACGCTGGACGAGGCGCTGCGGGCCGCGACCCGGGTCACCTTCGACCGGGTCGACTCCGACGGTTGCATGTCCACGAACGACACGGTGTTGTTGCTGGCCAGCGGTGCGAGTGGTATCGAGCCGACGCTTGCCGAGTTGACCGCCGCCGTGACGGAGGCCTGTCACGACCTGGCCCAGCAGTTGGTGGCCGACGCCGAGGGCGCCACCAAGGAGGTCGCCATCGACGTGGTCGGCGCGGCCGACGAGGACGACGCGGTCGAGGTGGGCCGTTCGGTGGCCCGCAACAACCTGGTCAAGACGGCGCTGTTCGGCAACGACCCCAACTGGGGTCGGATTCTCGCCGCGGTCGGCACCACCGCCGCCGCCTTCGATCCGGACGAGGTGGACGTGGCAGTCAACGGGGTGTGGGTGTGCCGGGGCGGTGCCGCCGCCGAGGACCGCTCGAAGGTCGACCTGACCGGGCGCAAGGTGACCATCCGGATCGACCTGCACGCCGGTTCGTCCGCCGCGACGATCTGGACCAACGACCTGTCCCACGCGTACGTGCACGAGAACTCGGCGTACTCCTCATGACTCTCAGCAGCGATCTCACCCGCGCCCAGGTCAAGGCGGAGACGCTGATCGAGGCGCTGCCCTGGCTGGCGCGCTTCTCCGGCTCGACGGTGGTGGTGAAGTACGGCGGCAACGCGATGACCGACCCCGCGTTGCAGCGGGCGTTCGCCGCCGACATGGTCTTCCTGCGGTACGCCGGTCTCAAGCCGGTGGTGGTGCACGGCGGCGGGCCGCAGATCTCCGCCATGCTGGGTCGGCTCGGCATCGCCAGCGAGTTCCGGGGTGGGCTGCGGGTCACCACCGCCGAGGCGATGGACGTGGTCCGGATGGTGCTGGTCGGGCAGGTGGGCCGCGAGCTGGTCGGGCTGATCAACTCGCACGGCCCGTACGCGGTCGGCCTCTCCGGTGAGGACGCCCGGCTGTTCACCGCGGTGCGCCGCCCGGCGTACGTGGACGGGTTGCCGGTCGACGTCGGCCAGGTCGGTGACGTCGAGTCGGTCGACGTGTCCGCGGTGACCGACCTGATCGAGGCCGGTCGGATTCCGGTGATCTCCACGGTCGCACCGGACGTGGACGGGGTGCTGCACAACCTCAACGCGGACACCGCCGCCGCGGCGCTGGCCATCGCGTTGCGGGCCCGCAAGCTGGTCGTGCTCACCGACGTGGCCGGCCTGTACGCCGACTGGCCGGACACCACCAGTCTGGTCTCCGAGATCGTCGCGGACGACCTGGCCAAGCTGCTGCCCAGCCTGGAGTCGGGGATGGTGCCGAAGATGGAGGCCTGCCTGCGGGCGGTCCGTGGGGGAGTGCCGGCCGCGCACGTGGTCGACGGTCGGGTGGCGCACTCCACGTTGCTCGAGGTGTTCACGTCGGAAGGGTTCGGAACGATGGTGGTGCCGGGAGACGGGATGGTCGCATCGTGAGCACGTTGGCGCAGCGCTGGACGAAGTCCATGATGGACAACTACGGCACGCCGCCGCTGGCGTTGGTCTCCGGCGCCGGTGCTGTCGTGGTGGACGACGCCGGCCGGGAATATCTCGACCTGGTCGGTGGCATCGCGGTGAACGCCCTCGGGCACGCCCACCCGGCCGTGGTGGCGGCGGTGTCCAAGCAGGTCGCGACCCTCGGGCACGTCTCCAACCTCTACGTCGCCGAGCCGCCGGTCGCACTGGCCGAGCTGTTGTTGGCGCTCGCCGGCAGGCCCGGCCGGGTCTTCTTCGCCAACTCGGGCGCCGAGGCCAACGAGGCGGCGTTCAAGCTGTCCCGGCGCACCGGCCGTACCCAGGTGGTGGCCACCCGCGGCGGGTTCCACGGCCGCACCATGGGTGCCCTCGCCCTGACCGGTCAGCCGGCGAAGGCCGACCCGTTCCGGCCGCTGCCCGGCGAGGTGACCCACGTCGACTACGGCGACGTCACGGCCCTCGAAGCGGCAGTCACGGACGCCACCGCCATGGTGATCCTGGAGCCCATCCAGGGCGAGAACGGCGTGGTCGTCCCGCCGGCCGGCTACCTGGCCGCGGCCCGGCGGATCACCGCCCGGCACGGCGCGCTGCTCGTCCTCGACGAGGTGCAGACCGGCGTCGGCCGCACCGGCCACTGGTTCGCGCACCAGGCCGAGGGCGTGGAGCCGGACGTGGTCACCCTGGCCAAGGGTCTCGGCGGCGGGCTGCCCATCGGGGCCACGCTGGCCTTCGGCCGGGCTGCGGACCTGCTCACCCCCGGCTCGCACGGCACCACCTTCGGCGGCAATCCGGTGAGTTGTGCGGCGGCGCTCGCGGTGGTGGCGACCATCGCCAACGAGGGCCTGCTGGACAACGTCAAGCGGGTCGGCGAGCGGCTGCGTCGCGGCATCGAGGCGCTGGGCCATCCGCTGATCGGCGGGGTACGCGGCGCCGGGCTGCTGCTCGGCGTGACGCTCACCGCGCCGGTGGCTCCGGTGCTCGCCGAGGCGTTGCGCGAGGCCGGCTTCCTGGTCAACGCGGTGCAGCCGGGGGTGCTGCGGCTGGTCCCACCACTGATCCTCACCGCCGCCCAGACGGACACCTTCCTAGCGGCCCTACCCGCCGCCCTGGCGGCGACCGCCCCGGCGGCCGCCGGAACCGACGCAGATCTTGGAGGCAAAGCGCCCCTCCAGGGGCCGAAGTCTTCCAAGATCTCGACGCCGACCACCACCACGACGGGAACGAGCGCATGACTCGGCACTTCCTGCGCGACGACGACCTCTCGCCGGCCGAGCAGTCCACGGTCCTCGACCTGGCGGCGCGGATGAAGGCGGACCGGTTCGGCCACCAGCCGCTGGCCGGCCCCCGTTCGGTGGCGGTGCTCTTCGACAAGCAGAGCCTGCGGACCAGGATCTCGTTCGACGCCGGCATCGCCGAACTGGGTGGGCACCCCCTCGTGGTGGACACGCAGGTCACCCACTTCGGCCGGGGCGAGTCCCTCGCCGACGCGGGGCGGGTGCTGTCCCGCTACGTCGCGGCCATCGTGCTGCGGACCCACGGCGACGACCGGATCGCCGAGGTGGCGAGCGGTGCCACCGTGCCCGTGATCAACGCGCTCACCGACGGCTTCCACCCGTGCCAACTGCTGGCCGACCTGCTCACCATCCGGGAACGGTGCGGCGGCACGGCCGGGCGCACCCTGACCTACGTGGGCGACGGCGCGAACAACATGGCGCAGTCGTACCTGCTGGCCGGGGCGATGGCCGGCATGCACGTGCGGATCGCGGGGCCGGCCGGGTTCGCGCCGGACGAGGCCGTGCTGGACCGGGCGGCCCGGATCGCCGCCGACACCGGCGGATCGGTGCGGGTGCTGACCGACCCGGCCCAGGCGGTACGCGACGCCGACGTGCTGGCCACCGACACCTGGACGTCGATGGGTCAGGAGTCCGACGGGCTGGACCGAATCACCCCGTTCCTGCCGTACCAGGTCAACAAGGAACTGCTCGGCCAGGCCGCGCCGGACGCGATCGTGCTGCACTGCCTGCCCGCCCACCGTGGTGAGGAGATCACCGACGAGGTGCTGGACGGCCCGCAGAGCGCGGTCTTCGACCAGGCGGAGAACCGGCTGCACGCGCAGAAGGCGTTGCTGACCTTCCTGCTCGACACCGCGACCGAACCCGCCGCGACCGAACCCGCCGCGACCGAACCCGCCGCGACCGAAGCCGCCGCGACCGTGGGCAGCGCGACCGCCGCCGCGACCGGGGCCCCCGCGACCGAGGGCACCGTGGTCGCGGCCGCCGCGACCGGGGAGTCCCGATGACCGGGCCACTGACCCGGGCGGCCCGGCACGCCCGGATCGTGGAGCTGATCCGGGAGAAGGCGATCCGGTCGCAGACCGAGCTGGCCGACCTGCTCGCCGCCGACGGCGTCGTCGTCACCCAGGCCACCCTCTCGCGGGACCTGGAGGAGTTGGGCGCGGTCAAGGTGCGCGGCGGTGACGGGCCGGCCGTCTACCTGATCCCGGAGGACGGCCAGCGACCGTTGCGCGACGCCGAGGCCGCGCCGGCGCGGCTGGTGCGGTTGCTGCGCGAACTGCTCAACGGGGTCGACTCCAGTGGCAACATCGCCGTGCTGCGTACCCCGCCGGGGGCGGCCCAGTACCTGGCCAGCGCGTTGGACCGAGCGGGCCTGCCGGAGATCGTCGGCACCATCGCCGGTGACGACACCATCCTCGTCGTGGCCCGCGAGGCCGTCGGCGGGGCCGCGCTCGGTGACAAGCTCGCCGGTTGGGCGGGCCGGGACGACCACGCTGAAGGGACCACCACGCCATGACCGAGCGGGTCGTGCTCGCGTACTCCGGAGGGTTGGACACCTCCGTCGCCATTCCGTACCTGGCCGAGCAGACCGGCGCCGAGGTGATCGCGGTCGCGGTCGACGTCGGGCAGGGCGGTGAGAACCTGGACGCGATCCGCCAGCGTGCCCTGGACTGCGGCGCCGCCGAGGCGGAGGTCGTCGACGCGCGCGACGAGTTCGCCGCCGACTACTGCCTGCCGGCCATCCGGGCCAACGCCCTCTACATGGACCGCTACCCGCTGGTGTCGGCGCTGTCCCGGCCGCTGATCGTCAAGCACCTGGTGGCGGCGGCGCGTACGCACGGCGGCACGATCGTGTCGCACGGCTGCACCGGCAAGGGCAACGACCAGGTCCGGTTCGAGGTGGGGCTGAACGCGCTCGCCCCCGACCTGAAGATCATCGCGCCGGCCCGGGACTTCGCCTGGACGCGGGACAAGGCGATCGCCTTCGCCGAGGAGAAGGGGCTGCCGATCGACGTGTCGGCGAAGTCGCCCTACTCGATCGACCAGAACCTGTGGGGTCGCGCGGTGGAGACCGGCTTCCTGGAGGACATCTGGAACGCCCCGGTCGAGGGCCTGTACTCGTACACTGCCGACCCGGCGCAGGAGCGCGACGCCGACGAGGTCGTGATCACCTTCGACGGCGGCGTGCCGGTGGCGATCGACGGGGAGACGGTCACCCCGTACCAGGCGATCCTGGAGCTGAACCGGCGTGCCGGCGCCCAGGGCGTGGGCCGGCTGGACATGGTCGAGGACCGCCTGGTCGGCATCAAGAGCCGCGAGGTGTACGAGGCGCCCGGCGCGATCGCGCTGATCACCGCCCACCAGGAGTTGGAGGCGGTGACCGTGGAGCGGGACCTGGCCCGGTTCAAGAGGAGCGTGGACCAACGCTGGGGCGAGCTGGTCTACGACGGCCTGTGGTTCTCGCCGTTGAAGGACTCGCTGGACGCGTTCATCGACGACGCGCAGCGGCACGTGAGCGGCGAGGTGCGGATGACCCTGCACGGCGGCCGGGCCACGGTGACCGGCCGGCGCTCCGAGGCGAGCCTCTACGACTTCGGGATGGCCACCTACGACACCGGCGACACTTTCGACCAGTCTCTGGCGAAGGGTTTCGTGCGGCTGTGGGGCCTGCCGAGCCGGATGGCCGCCGCGCGGGACGCCCGGCTGGGCGGTGCCGGACGGTGACGCCTGCCAGCGCACGGAGTGCGCGAGCGCAACGAGTGGGCCCCGCAGTCGCGAGTGAAAGGCGAGCAGAGCAATGACGGGCGACGTGGACGACAAGAGCCTGACCGAGAACAGCGCAGCCACCAACCGGACGAGCCTGTGGGGTGGCCGGTTCGCGGGCGGCCCCGCCGAGGCGCTCGCCCGACTGTCGGTGAGCGTGCAGTTCGACTGGCGCCTGGCCCCGTACGACATCGCCGGTTCCCGGGCGCACGCCCGGGTCCTGGCCGGTGCCGGCCTGCTCGACCCCGAGGAGTTGGGTCGGATGCTGGCGGCCCTGGACGACCTGGAGGCGGCGTGCGCCTCGGGGTCGTTCCGCCCCACCATCGACGACGAGGACGTGCACACCGCGCTGGAGCGCGGGCTGCTGGAGCGCCTGGGCAGCCTCGGTGGCAAGCTGCGCGCCGGCCGGTCGCGCAACGACCAGGTCGCGACCGACCTGCGGCTCTACCTGCGCGACCACGCCCGGGGCGTGGCCAGCCGGCTCGTCGAGCTGGCCGAGGCGCTGGTGGAGCAGGCCGAGCGGCACATCGACACGGCCGCACCCGGCATGACGCACCTTCAGCACGCCCAGCCGGTCACGTTCGGGCACTGGCTGCTCGCCCACGTGCAGCCGCTGCTGCGGGACCTCGAGCGGTTGCGCGACTGGGACCACCGGGCGGCGATCAGCCCGCTCGGCGCGGGTGCCCTCGCTGGTTCGGGGCTTCCGCTGGATCCGGTGGCGGTGGCCAAGGAGCTGGGCTTCCGGACGTCGTTCGCCAACTCGATGGACGCCGTCGCCGACCGGGACTTCGTCGCCGAGTTCCTCTTCACCACCGCCCTGATCGGGGTGCACCTGTCCCGGCTCGGTGAGGAGGTCGTGCTCTGGACCTCGCACGAGTTCGGCTGGGTGGAGCTGGACGACTCGTTCGCCACCGGATCGTCGATCATGCCGCAGAAGAAGAACGCGGACATCGCCGAGCTGGCCCGCGGCAAGTCCGGCCGGCTGGTCGGCGGCCTGGTGACGGTGCTCACCATGCTCAAGGGCCTGCCGATGACCTACGACCGGGACATGCAGGAGGACAAGGAGCCGGCCTTCGACGCCGTCGACACGCTGGAGCTGCTGCTCCCGGCCCTGGCGGGGATGATCTCCACGATGACGGTGCGGGTGGACCGCCTCGTCGCCGCCGCGCCGGTCGGCTTCTCCCTCGCCACCGAGGTCGCCGACTGGCTGGTCCGGCGCAATGTGCCCTTCCGGGACGCGCACGAGATCACCGGCCGGCTGGTGGCGCTCTGCGCGGCCCGGGAGTGCGAGCTGAACGACGTCTCCGACGACGACCTGAGCACGATCAGTGCGCACCTCGACCCGTCGGTGCGCGACGTGCTCTCGGTCCGTTCGGCCCTCGCGGCCCGGACCACCCCCGGCTCCACCGGCCCCGGCCCGGTGGCCGACCAGCTCGCCACCGCGGCGGACCGGCTGGCCACCTGGCGGGAGTGGTCCGCCGAGCGGGTCGTCCCGCGCTAGATCTCGTGTCGTGGCGTCGGCGGGTGCCGCCGGCGCCACGGCCGGTTCAGGCCGTCGGGCGCTCCCGCTTCGGGAGCTTGGCCACCACCATGTCGTACGACCCGTCGACCGCCTCGGTCAGCTCCTCGTCGTCGATCCCGCCGTCGAGGCGCAGCGTGTTCCACCCGGACCGACCGATGTAGGCCATCACCCGGGCGTCGTCGGGGTGCCGGTGCAGCCACTCGTCGGCCACCTCCCGGGTCGGCCCGCACTTGATGCCGACGGTCGGTTCGCCCCCACCGTCGCCGAGGAACGCGAAGATCCGGCTGCCGACCTTCACCACCTCGTCGCCCTCCCACGGCCGGTCCAACCACGCCCCCGGCTTGGCCAGGCAGTACGCCAGCATCTCCGCGCGCTCCATGGTGCCTCCTCGTCGTGCGCACAGTGTGCCCGCCGCGGGCCCGTCGCACGCGCGCCATGCCGATCCGACAGTCCCGCCCCGCCCGGCAAGATCGTGCTCGATCCAGGATCTAGTGGCCTCGGCCGCGGTTGAGGCCACTACTTCCGTGTTCGAGCGCGATCTTGGACGGACGAGCGCGATCTTGCGGGGTCGGGCACGTACGAGCGGGGTCGTCAGGCGGTCTGCTCGGCCGAGCGGGCGGCGACCCGCTCGTAGCGCTGCCGGGCCGCCTGCGCGCTGCCCAGCCCCAGCCCGTACGCGATCGCCTGCCAGGTCAGCCCCCGGTCGCGGGCCAGCGTCAACAGCCCGGCCTCCAGGGCGTCCAACTCGGCGCGCACGTGCGGCAGCAGGGTCAGCGCGGCGGTGAGGTCGGCGGCGTCGATCGGCTCCTCCGCCGGCTCCCGCTCGGCCCCGCCGGCGGCCAGGGCGGTGACCAGGGCGACCGCCTCCCACGGGTCCAGCACGTACGGGTGGGCCCAGCGTCCGCGTTGGGTGCCGGTGCCGGCGTGCCGCTCACTGATGCGCTGCAGCGCCTCGTGGGTGCGGTGAGCGCGGGCGTGGGCCGGGTGCGGCGCGGTGAACGGGTCGTTCGTCGTCATGGTCCGAGCACACCTCATCAACGAAGCATTGTCAACACATTGTTCAACTCGCACCGTGCCGGACGGGTGCCCGGGCGCCGGGATGGGTACCGTCGGGAACATGGCCCTGCCCTCCGGTGACCGCACCACCGACACCAACCTGGCGGCGCTGGCAGACCTGCTCGCCGGCCCGTTGCTGCCGGCGGCGCGCGGGCTGCTGGGCTGCCGCCTGCACGCCGGCGGGGTCACCGTCCGGATCACCGAGGTCGAGGCGTACGCGGGCAGCGGCGGCGATCCCGCCTCGCACGCCCATCGGGGTCCTACCCCACGCAACGCCGTGATGTTCGGCCCCGCCGGGCACGCCTACGTCTACTTCACCTACGGGATGCACTGGTGTGTCAACGTGGTCACCGGGGTGGAGGGCGAGGCCTCCGCCGTGCTGCTGCGCGCCGGGGAGGTCGTCGACGGGCTGGTCACGGCACGGGAGCGCCGGCCGGCCATCCGGCGGGACGTGGACCTGGCTCGTGGGCCCGCCCGGCTCTGCTCCGCGCTCGGCATCGACCGTGCGGCCTACGGGGCGTACCTGCTCGGCGACGGCTCGGTCCGCCTGCGCCCCCCGGCCCTGCCGGTGCCGCCGGAGACGGTGGTGGCGGGTCCCCGGGTCGGTGTGACCGGCGCGCACGACCTGCCCTGGCGGTTCTGGCTCGACGGCGACCCCACGGTCAGCGCGTACCGCCGGCACGTGCCCCGCATCCGGCGCTGAACCTCCGGGCGGGTGTCCCCGGGAACCTGTCGGAGGGTGTGGCCATAATCACCCTGACCTGCTCACCGACGGTTCGGAGGATGGCGTGGCGACACTGCTCGCGATCGGCACGGCCAAGGGGTTGTTTCTCGCCACCAGCGCCGACGACCGGCGACGTTGGGAGATCACCGGCCCGCACTTCCCGATGACCGGTGTCTACGCGGTCGCGGTCGACACCCGTGCCGCCACCACCCGGTTGCTCGCCGGGATGACCAGCTCACACTTCGGGCCCAGCGTCGCCACCAGCGACGACCTCGGCGCCTCCTGGGACGAGCCCGACCAGGCGCCTGTCGCGTTCCCGGCCGACACCGACGTCTCGCTCGGGCGGGTCTGGCAGTTGATGCCGGCCGGCCCCGACCAGCCCGACGTCATCTGGGCCGGCACCGAGCCGTCCGCGCTGTTCAGGTCCACTGACGGTGGCCGCAGCTTCGAGCTGGTCCGCTCCCTCTGGGACCACCCGCACCGCCCGCGGTGGGAGGCCGGCTTCGGCGGCCAGGCCGTGCACACCGTGCTGCCGCACCCGCGTGACCCGGCCCGGCTGCTCGTCGCCATGTCCACCGGCGGCGTCTACCGCTCCGAGGACGCCGGCGCGAGCTGGGCGCCGGGCAACACCGGCATCCGCGCCACCCACCTGCCCGACGAGTGGCCGGAGTTCGGCCAGTGCGTGCACAAGGTCGCCCGGGACGGGGCCAACCCCGAGCGGCTGTACGCGCAGAACCACCACGGCGTCTACCGTTCCGACGACGACGGCCGCACCTGGTCCTCGATCGCCGACGGGCTGCCCAGCGACTTCGGCTTCCCGATGGTGACCCACCCGGGGCGGGGCGGCACCGTGTGGACCTTCCCGCTGGTGGCCGACGGCGAGCGGTTCCCGCCCGACCACCGCTGTCGGGTGTTCCGCTCCACCGACGCCGGTGGCAAGTGGGAGCCGCTGTCGGTGGGGCTACCCGAGGGGCCGTTCTATCCGGCGGTGTTGCGCGACGCGATGTGCGCCGACGACTCCACCCCCGGTGGGGTTTACTTCGGCACCCGCTCCGGCTCGGTCTTCGCCAGCCGCGACGAGGGCGACTCCTGGTCCCTGGTGGCGGCACACCTGCCGGACGTGCTCTGCGTTCGGGCCGCGGCGGTCTGAGCGTGGTCACCGTGCTGTTGCCCGGCCCGCTGCGCGGCGAGGCCGGCGGTGCCAGTCGACTCAGCGTCACCGCCGCCGGGACGCTGCGGGCGGTCCTCGACGAGGTGGCCGTCGCGCATCCGCGGCTGGCCCGGCGCATCCGCGACGAGCGCGGCGAGCTGCGCCGCTACGTCAACGTCTACGTCGATGGTGCGGACTGCCGCCATTCGGGCGGGCTGGCCACGCCCGTCGACGAGGGTGCCGAGGTGCGGGTGCTCCCCTCGGTGGCCGGCGGCTGACCCGGCGGTACGGCCCGCCAACGGCACTCTTGTCCGTTATCGGGCGTGACCCGTGCCACCCGGAGCCGTGCCGCCGACGGAATAGTTGCGTCGTCAAATAAGTTGTGAGCTGCGTCCGGGTACCACGGCGGCACTCGGTTGACACGCGAGGAGCTGGTCATGCAGTTCGGGATCTTCACCGTCGGCGACGTCACCGTCGATCCGACCACCGGTCGGGAGCCGACCGAGCATGAGCGGATCAAGGCGATGGTCGCGATCGCGTTGAAGGCCGAGGAGGTCGGCCTGGACGTCTTCGCCACCGGTGAGCACCACAACCCGCCGTTCGTGCCGTCGTCACCGACCACCATGCTCGGCCACATCGCGGCCCGCACCGAGCGGCTGCTGCTGTCCACCGCGACCACGCTGATCACCACGAACGACCCGGTGAAGATCGCCGAGGACTACGCGATGCTCCAGCACCTGTCCGACGGCCGGGTGGACCTGATGATGGGCCGCGGCAACACCGGCCCGGTCTACCCGTGGTTCGGCAAGGACATCCGCGCCGGCATCCCTCTCGCGATCGAGAACTACGACCTGCTGCACCGGCTGTGGCGCGAGGACGTGGTCGACTGGAAGGGCAAGCACCGCACCCCGTTGCAGTCGTTCACCTCGACGCCGCGCCCGCTCGACGGCGTGCCGCCGTTCGTCTGGCACGGCTCGATCCGCAGCCCGGAGATCGCCGAGCAGGCCGCCTACTACGGCGACGGCTTCTTCGCCAACCACATCTTCTGGCCCAAGGAGCACACCCAGCGGATGGTCGGGCTCTACCGCCAGCGGTACGCGCACTACGGCCACGGCACCGCCGACCAGGCCATCGTCGGCCTCGGCGGGCAGGTGTTCATGCGGCGCAACTCGCAGGACGCGGTCCGGGAGTTCCGGCCGTACTTCGACAACGCCCCGGTCTACGGGCACGGACCGTCGCTGGAGGAGTTCACCCGGGAGACGCCGCTGACCGTGGGCAGCCCGCAGCAGGTCATCGACCGCACGCTGGGCTTCCGCGAGTACGTCGGCGACTACCAGCGGCAGCTGTTCCTGATGGACCACGCGGGCCTGCCGCTGAAGACCGTGCTGGAGCAGCTCGACCTGCTCGGCGAGGAGGTCGTGCCGGTGCTGCGCAAGGAGTTCGAGTCGCTGCGACCCGCGCACGTGCCGGACGCGCCGACCCACGCCTCTCTGGTCGCCGCCGCGGGCGGCGGCAAGGACAGCACCGTGCACGCCGTCGACGACGTGACGGGCAAGGCTCCGGAGGGGGCGACCCGATGACCCACCGCACCCTGGCCGTGGTCTCGGCGGGGCTGAGTCAGCCCTCGTCGACCCGGCTACTCGCCGACCAGCTCGCCGCGGCCACCCGCGACGAGTTGGTCCGGCGCGGCTCCGAGGTGGAGCTGCACGTCGTCGACCTGCGGGAATATGCCCACGACGTGGTGAACAACATGCTCACCGGGTTCCCGCCGGCGGCGCTGCGCGAGGTCGTCGACACGGTGACCGGAGCGGACGGGCTCATCGCCGTCACCCCGATCTTCAGTGCCTCGTACAACGGGCTGTTCAAGTCGTTCTTCGACGTGTTGGATTCCGCGTCGCTCGTCGACCGGCCGGTGCTGATCGGGGCCACCGGCGGCACCGCGCGCCACTCGCTGGCACTGGAGCACGCCGTCCGCCCGATGTTCGCGTACCTCCGGGCGGTGGTGGTCCCGACCGCGGTCTTCGCCGCCCCGGAGGACTGGTCGGACGGCACGGCCGACGGCGCGTTGCGCGGCCGGATCCGACGCGCGGCCGGTGAACTGGCCGACCAGGTGGAGCGCCGGCCGCCGACGAGCGGCCCGGCCGACCCGTTCGCCCTCACCACCGACTTCCTGCACCTGCTCGACCGATCCGACGGCACGTCGATCAGCTGACCGGGTGGGCGACCAGCACCGGGCAGTGCGCGTGCTGGATCGCCGCCTGGCTGACCGAGCCGAGCAGCAGACCCGCGAATCCGGCCCGGCCCCGGGTGCCCACGACCAGCAGTGACCCCGTGCCGCTGGCCTCGATGAGCCCCTGGGCCGGGCCGGCCGCCCGGACCGGATGCTCCCGCACCACCAGGCCGGGGTGCGCGGCGCGCACGCTGGCGGACGCGTCGGCCAGCAGCCGTACCGCCTCGGCCCGGTACGCGGCCTGCGACTCGTCGATCTCCCCCACCGCCGCCCGGTCCGCCGCCGGCACGTCGACGTGCACCAACACCAGCGGTACGTCCCGCCGCGCCGCCTCGTCGGCGCCGTTTTCCGTGGCCAGCCGGGCCGACTCGGAGCCGTCGACGCCGACCAGCACCGGGGCGTCCACCGGGATCGGCTGCTCGTCCGGGCGGACCACCAGCACCGGGCAGTGCGCGTGCGCGGCGACCTGCGTGCCGACCGAGCCGAGCAGCAACCCGGCGAACCCGCCCAGCCCTCGACTGCCCACCACGACCAGCTCGGCCTGGCGGGACTCCTCGACAAGCGTGATCCCGGGGCCGCCGGCGACCTGGCGCACGTCGACGACCAGGCCGGGCCACCGGTCGGTCAGGTCGGCCGCCGTGGTCTCCAACATCCGCTGCGCCTCCTCGGAGGGCACCGGCACCCCGATGTCGTACGGATTGAGCGGCACGCCATAGCGGAGTGGGTGCAGGTAGCCGTGCAGCAGCAGGAGCGGCCGGGACCGCAGCAGTGCGGCGCGGGCCGCGTGCTCCGCGGCGACGAGGCTGGACGGCGAACCGTCCACACCCACCACGACCTGTCGATTCATCGGCACTCCCCGGGTCGGTCCGTTGCCTCAGAGTCATCTTGCCGCAATCGCCACCTGTTCGATCAGATGCGATGACGCGCTGGTTGGCACGCGCTGGATGGGCGGTTCGCTGAAACGGGTAACTGTCGCGTACGGAATCGGGTGACGCGCCAGCGCCGAAGCGACCCGATGCCCTCAGCGGGGTTCTCGCGCACAGCGGATCAGGCAACGAGCAGACGGAGGCCGAGCTCTGCCGTGTCGAGGGCGACGAGATCGCGGTTGCGCTCGGCCCACCGGCCTGAGGAGAGGTCTTCGCGAAGTGTGCTGACCGCCCGTTGCTCCGCCTGCGGTCCGACTCTGGTCCATACCGAAACCGCGCGGCGTACCTGTTCGTCCAGGTACGCCTCAGGCCGGCGCCAGTGTGCCTCAAAGAAGCCGTCGTCGCAGTCCCACGGAACGAGCACCGGTTCCGCGCGTCCTCCGATCGCCCGGGTCAGGTCGGCCAGGGACGGCCAGCCGACGAGGAGGTCTGCGAACTCGGGCAGATAGTCGCGGGTGAGCCAGAACCGCTGACGCCAGCCGGTGTCGTCGGCGTCGTACGTGAACACCACCACGCGACGGGCCACCCGCTTCATCTCACGCAGTCCGGCGACCGGGTCCGGCCAGTGATGGACGGTGCTGACCGCCATCGCGGCGTCGAAGGACTGGTCCTCGAACGGCAGACTCTCCGCGGCGGCGGCCACGCACGGCGCCGCGCCCGGGGGACGCTGCGCCCGCATGACCGCCGACGGTTCCACCGCTGTGACGTCACGGTCGGGGGGTTCGTAGGAGCCGGTGCCGGCCCCGACGTTCAGTACCGTTCGTGCGTCCCCCAGCGCAGCCCAGATGCGCGCGGCGATCCGTGGCTCGGTGCGCCGCGTCGCTGGATAAGCGGATCCGATGACGTCGTACAACTGCGGGCCGAACACCTCCAGTTGCTCCTCTGGCGTCGTCCTGATTCCCATCGCTCGTGCCTCCAGTTCCCTGTCGATGGCCGTCACCATGGCAGCAGCGCGGTCGCGCTGGTCCATCAGCAGGCCGCGCAGCCGACACAGGTGCGCGACTGCGTCGGTGGCCGGATCGTCAACCAGATCCGCGATCTCCCGCAATCCAAAGCCGAGCCGCCGGTAGGCGAGCACCTCCCGGAGTCGCTCCACGTCGTCCGCGGAGTAGGCCCGGTGCCCAGCCGCGGTCCGGGTGGACGGCTCCAGGAGGCCGATCTCGTCATAGTGATGCAGGGTGCGGACACTGACGCCGGCCAACTCCGCCACACGCCCCACGGTCAGGTGCTCCTCCACGCCACCAACTATGTGACCTGACGCCGCGTGAGGAGCAAGCGCTGCACTGCCGGCATGATCGAGTTCCCGCTCGCGTCGCGGTGGCGGTCGTGGGCAACCGCGCCGCCCGGTCGGCCAGCCCAGCCCGGTGCTGTCCCACCCGCTGCGTACCCTCGGCCGATGACTGCTGATCTGCGGCTGCGCCCGGTCCTGGAGGACGACCTCGTCGAGTTCTTCCTGCACCAGCAGGACCCGGAGGCCAACCGGATGGCCGCCTTCGGCCCCAAGGACCCGGCCGACCGTCGGGAGTTCGCCCAGCACTGGGCCCGGGTGCTCACCAACCCGGCCAACCGGGTCCGCACCGTCGAGGTCGACGGCGAGGTGGTCGGCTACGTGAGCGCCTTCCCCGTCGAGGGCCAGACCGAGGTGAGCTACTGGATCGACCCGCAACGCTGGGGCCGGGGGCACGCCACCGCGGCCCTGGCCGCCCTGCTGCGCGAGGTGCCCCGGCCGGTGCACGCCCGCGCCGCCAAGGACAACGCCGCGTCCCTCGCGGTGCTGCGCAAGTGCGGGTTCGTGGTGGTCGGAGAGGACTCGGGGTACGCCAACGGTCGCGGTGAGGACGTCGAGGAGTGGCTGCTGGAGCTGCCCGCCGATGCCCCTGACCTGGGCGGGCACTAGTCTCGCGGGGTGAACTGGTTGGATCTCGTCGGCTGGGCCGGCTCCGCGGTGCTGGTCTGGTCGCTGCTGCAGTCGCGCGTCCTGCGGCTGCGCGCGCTCAACCTCGTCGGCAGCGTCGTGCTGATCGGCTACAACGCCGCCATCGAGGTCTGGCCCATGGTCGGGCTCAACGTCGTGCTCGCGGCGATCAACATCTGGTATCTGCGGGGGATGCTCGCCACCCGGCACGACGAGCAGACCTACCAGGTGGTGGAGGTCGGCGTCGGCGATGAGTTCCTCGCGCACACGCTGCGGGTGCACGCCGACGACATCGCCCGGTTCAATCCGGGCTTCCGGTGGGACCCGGACGCGTCCGGCCGCTCCGCCTTCCTCGTGGTCCGGGCCGACGAGGTGGTGGGCGTGGTGCTGTCGCACGCCGAGGCGCGCGGCGTCGCCCAGATCGACCTGGACTACGTGACCCCCCGGTTCCGTGACTTCACTCCGGGCGAGTTCGTCTACCGCCGCAGCCACCTGTTCACCGAACGGGGCTTCCGCCAGGTGGTCAGCCCACCCCGGATGGTCGCGCCCTACTACCACCGGCTCGGCTTCCGCCCGGAGGGCGACTCGTACGTCCTCGACCTGCCGACGACCCCGGCCGCCGATCCGGCGTAGCGGTCGCCGCCGACCGATCCGGCGTGGCGTCGCCGCCGACCGATCCGGCGTGGCGTCAGCGACGCCCGATCCGGCGTAGCCTCAGCCGGGCAGGATTCGGCGGGCACCGGACGGGGCAATCACACGCCTACGCCGGGCGGGCTCGCCGACCGGCGGGCGCCGCGCGTACTGGCCGGTGCCACCATCACGAGGGAGCGAACCGGGCGTGCAGAGCTACGGGAGCCAACTGGCCCTGGTCGGGATCCTGGTCGTGATCAACGCGCTCTTCGCCGGCAGCGAGATGGCGTTGGTGTCACTGCGGGACAGCCAGATCCAGCGGTTGGAGCGCACCAGCAGGGCCGGCCGGGTGCTGGCCCGCCTCGCCAAGGACCCGAACCGCTTCCTGGCCACCATCCAGATCGGCATCACCCTCGCCGGCTTCCTGGCCTCCGCCGCCGCGGCGGTCTCGCTGGCCAAGCCCCTCGTGCCGCTGCTCGGGGTGTTCGGCAGCGCCGCCGAGACGGTGGCCATCGTGGTGGTCACCCTCGCGCTGACCTTCGTCACCCTGGTCTTCGGCGAGCTGGCCCCCAAGCGGATCGCCATGCAGTCCGCCGAGCGGTGGGCGCTGCTGGTGGCCCGCCCACTCGACCTGCTCGCCACGTTCACCCGCCCGGCCGTCTGGGCGCTCGGCGCCACCAGCGACGTGGTCGTCCGACTGGTCGGGCTCAACCCGAAACACCAGCCGGAGGAGATCGGCCCGGACGAGCTGCGCGACATCGTCGCCGGCAACCACGGCTTCACCAAGGAGCAGCGCACCATCATCGCCGGGGCGGTGGAGATCGCCGACCGACGGTTGCGGGCTGTCCTCGTACCCCGGTTGCAGGTCTTCACGCTCGACAGCGGGACCACCGCGGAGGCCGCGCGGCTCGTGCTGGCCGCCACCGGGCACTCCCGCGCGCCGGTGGTGCGCCACGGCGGCCTGGACGACACCGCCGGGGTGATCCACCTACGCGACCTGGTGGGGGTGCCCGACGACCGCCCGGTCGACGAGATCGCCCGCCCCCCGATGCTGCTGCCCGACTCGCTGCCCGTGGTGGACGCGCTGCGCCAGTTCAAGGCCGAACGCCAGCACATCGCGCTCGTCGTGGACGAGCGCGGCGCCGTCGACGGCATCGTGACACTGGAGGACATCCTGGAGGAGATCGTCGGTGAGATCTACGACGAGACCGACCGGGACGTCCGCTCGGTGCGCCACGACCCCGACGGCGCGCTGCTGCTGCCCGGCACCTTCCCGGTGCACGACCTTCCGGACATCGGCGTCGAGCTGCCGTCGCGTCCGGACGGCGACTACACCACCGTCGCCGGGTTGGTGCTGGCCCGACTCGGGCACATCCCCACCGTCGCGGGGGAGGACGTCACCCTGGACGGCTGGGTCCTGGTGGTCGCCGGCATCGACCACCGGGCGATCACCGAGGTACGCGTCAGTCGCGTACCCGATGACACCGACGCGGACGCCGACCTGACCGCGGAGCCGGTGTTGGACGAGGCCCGTAGCTGAACGGCCCGGGTGCCGCCGCTCAGTCGCGCGAGAGGTTCTGCAGTCGGACCTGACCACGCGCGACGAGCCGCTGGTCGGCATCGGTGATCTCCACCTGCCAGAGCTGCTGGCTGCGGCCCCGGTGCACCGGGGTGCCGACCGCGGTCAACTCGCCCTCCCGCACGGCCCGCAGGAAGTCGGTCTGGTTCGACACGCCGACCACCGTGCCCCGGTCGGCCAGCCAGAGGGAGCCGCCGACGCTGGCGGCGGTCTCCACGACCGAGCAGTACACCCCACCGTGCTGGATGCCGAACGGCTGGTGCAGCTCCGGTCGGACCTGCCAGCTGATGACCACCCGGTCGGCGGACGCCTCTTCGAACGTCAGGCCGAGCAGGGCGACGAAACCACCCGTCAGATCCGGCATCTCCACGGCGAAACCCTCCTCGATCAACGGGGCGCAAGCCTAACCGGGGCGGGTTACGGCAAACCCGGTACGGGTCGGTGCCGGCGATGGGGGAGAATCGGTGACCGTGACCGACAGCAGCCCCCCGCCGTCCGGGCGGGACTCCCTGACCGACGACCTGCTCTGGCGTGGCCTCATCCAGGACTCGACAGGCCTCGACGAGCTGCGCCAGCTGCTCGACGGTGGGAGCGCCGCCACCTATTACGTGGGCTTCGACCCCACCGCCCCGAGCCTGCACGTCGGCAACCTCATGCAGGTCACCACGGCCCGCCGGCTGCAACTCGCCGGCCACCGCCCGTTGCTGCTGGTGGGCGGGGCGACCGGGCAGATCGGTGACCCGAAGGAGAGCGCCGAACGCACGCTCAACCCGCCCGAGGTGATCGCCGGCTGGGTCGAGCGCATCCGCGACCAGCTCGCGCCCTTCGTGTCGTACACCGGGGACAACGCGGCGCGGCTGGTCAACAACCTGGACTGGACCGGCGAGATGTCGATCGTCGAGTTCCTGCGTGACGTGGGCAAGCACTTCCCGGTGAACAAGATGCTCGCGCGGGAGGTGGTGCGGGCCCGGCTGGAGACGGGCATCAGCTTCACCGAGTTCAGCTACCAGCTGCTCCAGGGCAACGACTTCTTCGAGCTGCACCGCCGATACGGCTGCCAGCTCCAGTTCGGTGGGTCCGACCAGTGGGGCAACATCACCGCGGGCGTCGACTACGTCCGTCGGCGAGGGGCGGGGCCGGTGCAGGCGTTCACCACGCCCCTGGTCACCAAGGCCGACGGCACGAAGTTCGGCAAGAGCGAGGGCGGCGCCGTCTGGCTCGACCCGACGATGACCAGCCCGTACGCCTTCTACCAGTTCTGGCTCAACGTCGAGGACCAGGAGGTCGACCGCTACCTGCGGTACTTCAGCTTCCGTACCCGCGACGAGTTGGAGGAGCTGGCGAAGGCGACGGCCGAGCGGCCGGCTGCCCGCCTGGCGCAACGGGCGCTCGCCGAGGAGTTGACCACCCTGGTGCACGGCGCCGAGGAGACCCGACAGGCGATCGCCGCCAGTCAGGCCCTCTTCGGCCGTGGGTCGCTGGACGACCTGGCCCCGGAGACGCTGCGCGCGGCGTTGACCGAGGCCGGCCTGGTGCGTCTCACCGGCGAATTGCCGGATGTGGCGGGACTGTTGCGGGACTCGGGGCTCGTCAATGGCCTCAAGGAGGCCCGCCGGGTGATCGCCGAGGGCGGCGCCTACGTCAACAACAACCGGGTGACCGAGGTGGACGCCGTGGTGCCGGTGACCGACCTGCTGCACGGGCGATACCTGGTGCTGCGTCGCGGCAAGCGCTCCTTCGCGGGCGTTGAGCTGGGCGAATAGTCGACCGTCGACGATGTGACGGGGGACGCGTCCGGCGGATTTGACGATCATCCCGCCGGACGCGTAACTTTCTCTCTGCCAGCGCGGAACGGACGAAACAGGCGAAAGCCTGAAACGGCCGGAGCGCGGGCCGACGGCCTCGGGGCCGGGCGGGCATGCCCACCGGATCCCGGACCGGGCGGTGCCACCAGAAACGCCGCGAGGCGGATTTGGTGCGGCGAAACCGACCGGGTATGGTTACCAACTGGCAGGGCACCGGGCGGGTCGCGGGAAATCGCGACGGCCGGCCTGCCGGAATCCGTGACGAGAGCGGCGCAAGCCGGTCGAGGCATGGTGCCCGCATTACCGAGTGAAGCACGACGAACCGCGAAACACCGGTTTGACACGGCGGAAACGAGCGGGTAACGTAGTAAAAGTGCCTGGCGCTGAAAATGCCAGGGACACGGTGCGAAAAGCCCCGGTTGGGGTTCCACTGAGGTGGGGCTTCTGGTCGGTGTGTGGTTGTTCTTTGAGAACTCAACAGGGTGCTTGTAAAGCCAGTGCCAATTATGATTTATA